>NZ_VKHS01000739.1 GCF_014141525.1 Streptomyces calidiresistens | reverse complement strand
GAATCGGGGGAAACCCGCTTCGGGGCGGGTGACGACTCGCTTGACATGGTGGGGAAACCGTTTCGCAATGGCGGGCTGTTTCACTGGCGGGAACAACGGCCGGAAGATCGTTCGTGATCGGTGATCATCCGTGCCGAGCGGGTCGAATGTGCGGATCGTGCGGCGGACTCGCACCGGTGTTCCGGCGGGGCGGAGAAACCGCCCGTTCGCCGATCGATGCCGGGATTGACCACGGTAGGGACCGGAAACTACCGTCGTCAATGAAGGCGTTCCCCATGACGTCCCCGGACGCCGCGCGACGTGCCGCGGAGCCCCGTTCGGCGTGTCGTCCATGGGGCGCGTTTCCCCTCGTTCCGGCGGGCCGTTCGACCCGCCCCGTACCCTCGCACACCCCATACGGCGTCGTGACGGGTCCTCCCGTATCGCCTCGCCCTCCCGTTTCGCCCTCGCTCCGCCCCTGCTTTTCGAATTCATCCGGGCCCGAGACGATTCGACTCCGTTTCGGGCCGGTCCCGCCTTTCCCATCGGGGGTCCCGCCATGGATGTCTCCTTCGTCGGTGGTCCGTCACGGCAACGCGGAGTGGGCGTCGTCGCCCCGTTCGATTTCGCCCTGGACCGGGAGTTGTGGCGCTGGGTGCCGGACGACGTGTCCCTGCACCTGACCCGCACCCCGTTCGTCCCGGTGGAGGTGAGCCTGGATCTCGCCCGCCTGGTCAGCGAGCACCGCACCCTCTCCGACGCCGTCCAGGCGCTGAGCGCGGTCGGCCCCGAAGTCGTCGCCTACGCCTGCACCTCGGGCAGCTTCGTGGGCGGCACCCTCGGCGAGCGCGCCATGGTCGCCGCGATGGCGCAGGCCGGGGCGATGCCCGCGGTCACCACCTCGGGGGCGCTGCTGATGGCCCTGGAGGAGCTGGGGGTGTGCCGGGTGGCGGTGGTGACGCCGTACACGAAGTCGGTCACCGACTCGTTGGAGACCTATCTCGCCGAGGGGGGCATCACCGTCAGCGGCCGCAGCTACCTGGGGCTGACCCGGGAGATCTGGCGGGTCGGCTACCGGTCGGTGGTGGACATGGCCCGCGAGGCGACCGCGGGAAGGGCCGCCGGGCCGCCGCAGGCGCTGTTCATCAGCTGCACCAACCTGCCCACCTTCGACGTGATCCCCCAACTGGAGGCCGAGTTCCGGATGCCGGTGCTCTCCGCCAACCAGGTGACCGTCTGGGCCGCGCTGCGTCGTATCGGCAAGGAGGCGGTGGGACCGTACCAATCGCTGTTGGATCCGGTGGCGAGACGGGCGGTGGCGGCGATGGCGACGGCGCCGCCCCCGCTGCCGCCCGTGCCGCGCCCCGGGGAGACCCGACCGGGCGCCCCGGAGACCGCGGCGGCGATGGCCGGGACCCCCGTCCCGTCGGCCGCCGAGGAGGGGGTGCGGGGGGAGGCGCCGGCCGACGCGATGTTCCCGGAGTTCCCGGAGTTCCCGGAGACACTGCCCGGGGAACCGGGCGGGGGACCCGCCGCCGGCTGACCGGCCGGAGCGGGGGCGGCGTCCGGCGCGGCGCCCGGCTCCGGCACAGGGGGGACGAGCGCACCACGGCGCGCCGGGGCGGACGACCCGCCCCGGCGCCACGTCACGAGCAGGAGGACACCACGCATGGAGTCGGTCATCCGGGACGGGACCGCGCCCACCGAAGGGGCCGCCCCGATCCCCGAGACACCGGTGGGGATCGTGCCGCCGGAGGAGGTGGGCGGTGTCGGTTTCCTCTACCCCGGTTACTCGGCCGAGGACGACGTCCCCCGCATGGAGCGGCTGTTGAACGAGGCCGGCGCCAACGTCGCCCTGCCGTTGGAGCACACCGACATCGGCACCGACGCGCACCGGGTGGACGCCCTCCTCGAAATGGGCGCCGCTCACCGGCTGCGGGACGGCGCGGAGGTGCTGCGGGAACGCGGTGCCCGGGCGGTCATGTGGGCCTGCACCAGCGCCAGCTTCGTCTTCGGCTGGGAGGGCGCGCGCACCCAGGCCGGGGAACTGTCGCGGATGGCCGGGCTGCCCGCCTCCAGCACCTCCTTCGCCTTCGCGCACGCGGTGCGGCACCTCGGCCTGGAGCGGGTGGCCGTCGCCGCCACCTACCCGGAGGACGTGGCCCTGCTCTTCGGGGAGTTCCTGGAGGCGGCGGGCATCGGGGTCACCCGGGTGACCCCGGCGGGGATCATCACCGCCGCCGAGGTCGGCACCTGGGGGCGCGCCCGGGTCACCGAGTTGGCCCACAAGGGCGACGACCCGGAGGCGCAGGCCGTGCTGCTGCCGGACACCGCCCTGCACACCATCGCCTGGTTGCCGCAGTTGGAGGCCGAGTTGGGCAAGCCGGTGCTCACCGCCCACCAGGTCACGGCCTGGGAGGGGCTGCGGCTGATCGGTCGCACGGTGCGCTGCCCCCGGATGGGGAGTCTGTTCGCGGGGTGAGCGGGGGCGGGCGGTCGGACCGCCGACCGGTCGGCGGTCCGACCGCCCCTTGCGCCGAACGGGGTGGTGAACGACCCGAGCGGACCACGCCGGCAGGGCACCGCCCCGGGAGCGGGCGCAGGGTGGGGACACCCGATCCCCGGCCCGCGGGAGGTGAACCCCCGTGCGCTCCCGTGCACGCGCGGGCGCGAGCCCCGCCCGCACTCCCCGCAC
>NZ_VKHS01000738.1 GCF_014141525.1 Streptomyces calidiresistens | reverse complement strand
GAGATGGGTATAAGAGACAGGGCGGGGCCTCCCCCGCCGCCCCGGGCGCCGAGCGACGCATATCACCGGCGCTCCGTCTGCACCGCGGGCCGCCGCCCCGGTACCCTCGGACCACACCCGTTAAGTTACCGCTTAGTAAGCTTGTTCCGGGGAAGGACTCCGAACCCGGGGTCCACGGCCCGGCACCCCCGGGTCGCCGGTCCGTCCCCACGCCCGTCCGCCACCCGTCCGTCCATCCGCACACCGGATGTTCCGCCGGTTCGAGGAGCCGTTGCCATGCAACTCGTCGCGATCGTCGTATCGCTGGTCCTGACCGCGGTCGCCGTTGCCCTGATCGCCCGCGCCGCCGTGCACCTCGTCCGCTTCATGCGGCTCGGCCAACCCGTGCCCGCCGGCCTGCGCACCGATCAACCGGGACAGCGGACCCTCACCCTCGCCCGGGAGTTCCTCGGCCACACCCGCATGAACCGCTGGGCCGTGGTCGGTGTCGCCCACTGGTTCGTCGCCATCGGCTTCCTCACCCTGGGCCTGACCATCGTCCAGGCGTACGGGCAGCTCTTCCGGGCCGACTGGCTGCTGCCGGTCCTCGGGTCGTTCGTGCCCTACGAGATGTACATCGAGTTCATCGCCGCGATGACGACCCTGGGCATCCTGACCCTCATCGTCATCCGGCAGCTGAACCTGCCCTCCCGCCCCGGCCGCAAGTCCCGCTTCGCCGGCTCCACCGCCTGGCAGGCGTACTTCGTCGAATACGTCATCCTCACCATCGGCGTCGCCATCCTGGTGCTGCGCGGCCTCGAGGGCGCCCTGCAGGGCGTGGACTCCTACACCCCCGCCTTCTTCGTCACCTATCCGCTGATCCTCGCCTTCAGCGGACTGGAGACCGCCACCCTCCAGAACCTCGTCTACCTCGCCGCGATGATCAAGCTCGGCGTGACGATGGTCTGGGCGATCACGGTCAGCCTGAACCTCTCCATGGGCATCGCCTGGCACCGCTTCCTGGCCTTCCCCAACATCTGGTTCAAGCGCGACGCCCGCGGCGGCACCGCCCTGGGCGAGCTCCAGCCCATCATGGTCAACGGCAAGCCGGTCGACTTCGAGACCGTCTTCGAGGAGGAGAGCGAGGAGGAGCCCACCTTCGGCGTCTCCAAGGTCGAGGAGTTCTCCTGGAAGGGCCTGCTGGACTTCTCCACCTGCACCGAGTGCGGTCGCTGCCAGTCCCAGTGCCCCGCCTGGAACACCGGCAAGCCCCTCTCCCCCAAGCTCCTCATCATGTCGCTGCGCGACCACGCGCACGCCAAGGCCCCCTACCTGCTCGCCGGCGGCTCCACCGACGCCGAGGGCAAGGAGCGGGCGAGCGAGGAGCAGCTGGCGAACGTCCCGGCCGAGGCCCTCGCCGAGGCGCGCCGCCCCCTGGTCGGCACCGCCGAGGAGAACGGCGTCATCGACCCCGACGTCCTGTGGTCGTGCACCACCTGCGGTGCCTGCGTCGAGCAGTGCCCGGTCGACATCGAGCACGTCGACCACATCATGGACATGCGCCGCTACCAGGTGATGATCGAGTCGGCGTTCCCCTCCGAGGCCGGCACGATGCTCAAGAACCTGGAGCGCAAGGGCAACCCCTGGGGCCTGGCCAAGAAGAAGCGCCTGGAGTGGACCAAGGAGGTCGACTTCCCCGTCCCGGTCGTCGGGAAGGACGTCGAGGACCTCACCGAGGTGGACTACCTCTACTGGGTCGGCTGCGCCGGCGCCCTGGAGGACCGCGCCAAGAAGACCACCAAGGCCTTCGCGGAGCTCCTGCACACCGCCGGCGTCTCCTTCGCCATCATGGGCGGCGAGGAGTCCTGCACCGGTGACTCCGCCCGCCGCCTGGGCAACGAGTTCCTCTTCCAGCAGCTCGGCCAGCAGAACGTCGAAAGCCTCAACGCCGCCTTCGGCGAGGACGCCGAGGAGGGCGTCACCGTCGAGAAGTCGAGGAAGCGGATCGTCGCCACCTGCCCGCACTGCTTCAACACCCTGGCCAACGAGTACCCGCAGCTCGGCGGGCACTACGAGGTCATCCACCACACCCAACTGCTGCAGCACCTCATCGACGAGGGCCGGCTGATCCCGGTGACCCCCGTCGAGGGCCTGATCACCTACCACGACCCCTGCTACCTCGGGCGGCACAACAAGGTCTACACCCCGCCGCGCGAGATCATCGGGAAGGTGCCCGGCCTGCGCAACGAGGAGATGCACCGCCACAAGGAGCGCGGCTTCTGCTGCGGCGCCGGCGGCGCCCGGATGTGGATGGAGGAGCGCATCGGCAAGCGCGTCAACACCGAGCGCGTGGACGAGGCGCTGGCCCTCAACCCGGACATCGTCTCCACCGCCTGCCCGTTCTGCCTGGTCATGCTGACCGACTCGGTCAACGCGAAGAAGAACGACGGCGAGGCCCGCGAGGAGGTCCAGGTCGTCGACGTCGCGCAGCTGCTGCTGGAGTCGGTGAAGACCCCCGCCGAGCCGGCGGGCGGGGCGGGAAGCGAGAGCGAGCCCGAGCCGCAGCCCACCGTCTGAGGACGCGCCGTCCCGGGACGGCGCCGTCCGGGGACGGCGCCGGACCCGCTCCCGGACGACACCCGCGGGGTGGGGGCGCACCGGTGATCCGGTGCGCCCCCACCCCGTCCGCCTTTCC
>NZ_VKHS01000737.1 GCF_014141525.1 Streptomyces calidiresistens | reverse complement strand
GGACACCGCCCCGGCGTGGAGGGAACCGGGGCGGTGCGGCGAGGCGGGGGCCGCCGCGCGTCGGGGCCGGCCGACGCGCGCGACCCCCGCCGCTCGGGAGTCGGGTCCGGGCCCCGGGGCCCGGACCCGGCGCTCACCCGGTGGTGCAGGCCGAGCCGTCGACGGCGAAGGACGTCGGCACCCCCGCCGCGCCCGGGGCCGAGCCGACGAAGCCCAGGGTCACCGACCCGCCGGCCGGCACGGTGGCGGTGTAGTCCATCGGCGAGACCGTCACCCGCCCGCCGACCTGCGAGGCGGTGCCGCCCCACATGTTCGACACGCTTTCCCCGCCGGGGAATTCCCAGCTCAGGGACCACCCCGAGAGCGTGGTGGGCCCGGTGTTGGTCAGGGTCACCTCGGCCTGGAAGCCGCCCTGCCACTGGCCCGTCACCCGGTAGGCCACGGCGCAGGTCGCCCCCGGTGCCCCCGGACCGCTCCCGCCCGCCGCGGTGCGCGCCGTCACGCTTCCCGACAGCGGCGAGACGTTACCGGCGGCGTCCCGCGCCTCCACCGCGAAGGTGTACGCGGTGTCCGGCTCCAGCCCCGTGATCACCGCCGTGGTACCGGTGACCGAGGCGACGGGGGTGCGCGCCCCGCCGTCCAGCCGCAGCACCCGGTAGCCCGCGATCCCCACGTCGTCCGTGGCCGCCGTCCAGGAGAGGGTCACCGAGTCGGCGGTGGTCGCCACGACGGTCGGGGTACCGGGCGCGGTCGGTGGTTCGCTGTCACCGGGCCCGGGCCCGGGACCGTTCCCGTCGCCCTCGACCAACTCGTGCGCGGTGCGGTCCAGATGGGTGGCCACCCAGGCGAGCGGGGCGTTCCAGTTGATCGTGTTCTCCTTGGACCCCCAGGCCTGCGGAGCGGTGTCCGGACCGGCGTACGACTTGGCGGCCGGTTGGCCGGTCGGTGTCGCGTTGTCGTTGATCAGCTCGTTGTTGGGTCCTCCGGACAGCCAGCCGGGCGGGAACGGGGTCTGCGGATAGGCACCCCAGGCGAGCCGGTCGTGCAGGTCGGTCTCGGCGAAGGCGCCGTAACCGGTGACGTACGACAGGCGCATCGCGTTGTTGCCCATCAGGTAGTCCATCGCCCGGTGCATCGCCCGCAGGTATCCGGTCTCCCCGGTCAGGTCGTGCGCGGTGCCCAGCACCAGCATCCGGTTGGCGATGAAGGAGTTGGAGCCCCACGGGTACCGGGAGGAGCCGGGGATCGCCGACGGGTACCCCTCCCGTTCCAGCACGCCGGTGATCGAGTCGGCGAAGGAGAGCAGGTTGGACTCCATGCGCGCCAGGTCGGCGGCCGGCAGGTCGTTGTCCACGGTGAGCAGCGACAGGGTGCCCGCCCCGGCGACCTCCGCCCAGTCGAACTGCCCCACCTCCCCGTAGTGCGGCGAGCCGGTCACCGCCGACCGGTAGGTCCCCACCGAGGAGTCGCCCAGCGCGCCGGCGGTCAGGTACAGCTCGACGGCCGCCGCGTACCGGTCGTCGGTGGTCTTCGAGTCGCCGTAGTCGCCGCCGCCCTCGGCCTGCGGGGCGTTGGGGTAGGTCAGCACCGGGTGCGACTCCGCGCGTTGCCAGGCGTCGCGCGCGGACGCCCACAACTCCGCGGCCCGGGCCGGGTCGTCCGGCTCCAGCACCCGCGCCAGGTGGGCGGTGGTGCGGGCGACGGCGTAGGTGGCGTTGGTGGACGGCGGCTGCGCGGAGCGGGCCTGCGCGTTCTCCTGCGCGATCGAGGTGGGGAAGGCGCTCCAGACGTGGTTGTGCACCTTGTGGGAGGCCAGGCCGGTGGAGGGCAGCAGGCCGGGCATGAACCGCGAGCCGTACTCCACCTCGTCCACCAGGTCCGAACGCCCGTTGCCGCTCTCGGGGATGTTCAGCGAGCCGTCCGGGTGGGCGTCGGGGTACCGCTCGTGGAGGTTGAGCAGCGTCCATGCCGAGATCGCGTGGTTGACGGCGTAGATGCCGAAGTCGCCCGCGTCGGCCCAGGAGTACCGCACGTTCAGGCGCTCGTCCCCGCACCACTGCTGGTAGCACGGCACGGACTCGTCGCCCGGGTGCAGCGCCTCGTGCGCGTGGGCGGGGTACCGCAGGTGCCGGGCCTCGGTCGGGGTGCCCATGCGGTGGAAGTAGAAGTAGTTCAGTGCCTCCCCGGCGAGGTCGGGGTA
Organism: Streptomyces calidiresistens; assembly: GCF_014141525.1. Taxonomy (GTDB): domain Bacteria; phylum Actinomycetota; class Actinomycetes; order Streptomycetales; family Streptomycetaceae; genus Streptomyces; species Streptomyces calidiresistens. Next base: position 476 of record NZ_VKHS01000737.1, on the reverse strand, counting down.
GAGCGAGGAGTCGTCGATGCCGAAGGCCACGCTGGTACCGACGCCCGGTACGTGCAGGGTGTGGACGCCGGTGGTGGTCACGGAGGAGAAGTCGGCGTGGTGCACGTGGTCGCCGGAGGCGGCGTCGTGGCCGCGGACCGCGGTGGTGCCGCTCGCCACCACCGTTCCGCCGGCGTCCCGCAGTTCCCAGGGGAGGGGGGAGGTGGAGGGGGAGACCACCGTGGCGATCTTGTCGGCGCCGGTGAGGTAGCCGATCTGGTTCACCCGGACCGGGCTCGGGTCGGCGTTGGCGTGCGCCGCCCCGCCGCCGGCGAGGTGGAGGGGGAGGAGGGCGGCCAGCACGACGCCGGCCGTGGCCGCGGCGGTGCGGCGGCGCCGGTGGTGCGGTCGGGAGGGCATGTGGGGTGTCCTTCCTGGATCCGGGGTGGTGCTCCGCCGGGGGCGATCGGTCCCCGGGCGGTGGGGGCGTCCGGAGC
>NZ_VKHS01000736.1 GCF_014141525.1 Streptomyces calidiresistens | reverse complement strand
TTCTGGGCCCTGGGCCTGGGCGAACCCGACCCGGGGCTGGTGCGCGGGGTGCCGATGTCCACCGTCGACACCGGTGCCGAACAGCGTCGAAGGCTCGTCGCCGCCGGCCTGCGGGTGGCGGATCTGCCGGAACTGGAGGACATGGACACCGTGGCCGAGGCCGACCGCATCGCCGCCCGGGTGGCACCCGACAGCCGTTTCGCCGAGATCTGGGGGCGCACCGTGCCCGGGGCCCCCGCCGCCGACCCGGGGAGCCCCCCACGGGTCGGGGCCCACGGGGGAGAGGGGGAGCGCGCATGACCACCGCTCCCCGTCGCGGCGTTCGTCCGGCCCGGACCGGGTCCTCCCTCCCCGGGGGCAAACGGGCCGCCCACCACCCCCTCACCCCGCGACGCGGCGCGCGTCCCGCCGGGCGCACCTGGTCCGGCGACCTCTACGCCGAGGCCCTGCGCGCCGGCTCCGGCCCGCTCTACCTGCGCGGACCCGACGGGGGACTCCTGCCCCTGGACGTGGAACGGTGGTGCGGCGGTCCGGACGAGGCCGACCGATCGGTGCTGCGCCGCTGCCGGGGCAGCGTGCTGGACGTCGGGTGCGGTCCCGGCCGGATGGTCTGCGAACTCGCCCGGCGCGGCCGTCCGGCGCTGGGCATCGACGTGGCCCGCGGCGCGGTGGAGCGCACCCGGCGCGGGGGCGGCACCGCCCTCCTCGCCTCGATCTTCGATCCGCTGCCGGCCGAGGGGCGCTGGGGCGGGGTGCTGCTGCTCGACGGGAACATCGGGATCGGCGGGGACCCGGTCCGTCTCCTGCACCGGGTGCGGGAGGTGGCCGCCCCCGGCGCCCGCCTGATCGTCGAGGCCGCTCCCGACCAGGTCGACGAGCGGGGCCCCGCCCGCCTGGACAACGGGAACGGCGCGGCCGGACCGGTCTTCCCGTGGGCCCGGGTGGGCACCGCCGCGTTGCGGGAGAACGCCGCACGAACCGGGTGGCGACCGGTGGAGGAGTGGTGGGTGGCGGATCGCCCCTTCCTGCTCCTGCGGGCGGGGGAGTGAGGCCGCCCGCCGTCACCAGCCGGTGAGCAGCAGGTGGTTGACCGCCGCGGCGGTCGCCGCCTGCGCCGGCAGCCACCACCGCACCCACCGTTCGGGGAGCAGGGCGGCGGCCGGGATCAACCACACCACGAAGGGCAGCCAGATCCGTTCGGTCTCCGCCTTGCTCATCCCCGACAGCGTCGCCACCAGCACGGCGACGGCCGCCGAGAGCACCAGCACCACCAGGGGTCCCGCGCCCCCCGGGGCCCCGCTCCCGTCCCGATCGGTGACGGGACGGTCGGGGGCGGGCTCCGGGCCGGAACCCCTCCCACCCACCGGGAGAACCCCCGGCGCGGCGGGGAAGGAGAGGCGGACCGGGTTCGCGAGCGAACCGACGCCGGCGAGGACGCCCCGCGGGCCGCGGGCGGTCGGGGCCCGATCCGCCCGCCCGCGCCGCACGACCCCGCGCGTCCACCGGGCCGCCCCGGCCACCGCCCTGCGCAGCCCGGCGATTCCCGCCGGGCCCACCGTCACGGCCAGGACGGCCAGGTTCGCCCACACGAAGTAGCCGTACGGTCGCAGCCGCGCGGCCCCCTGGTGGTAGCGCTCGACCAGCGCCTGGTACCCCTCCCACCACCAGAAACCGCCCGCCAGGAAGGCCAGGGCCACCACCGCCATCCCGGCGAGAACGGGCAGGACCGGCCGCCACGAGCGGGCCAGGAGCAGCACCGCCAGCGCCGTGGGGGCCATCAGCACCAGCCCGTAGGACAGGAAGAGCATCCACCCGAACAGCAGGCCCGCGCCGAACGCGGCGAGGCCCGGCCGACGGGTCGTCCGCCGGGCGGCGAGGGCGAGCAGGGCCACCCCCCACGCCGCGACCGCCGCGAAGTACGCGTCCGCCGACACCCCCATCCACACCGCCGCCGGCAGCAGCACCGCGAACGGCGCCACCCGGCGGGCCGCCGCGGTCCCCGCCATCGCGCGCACCGTGATCAGCACGGCGGGCACCGTCGTGGCGGCCACCAGCAGGATGAACACCGCCCCCCACACGCCCCCGCCGGCACCGATCCGGTCCAATCCCACGAAGGTCAACAGCGCCCCCGGCGGATGCCCGGCCACGTGCACCGGCCAGTTGTCCGGGGAGTCGAGCGGCACGTGGTCGGCGAAGGTGGTCAGGAACCGCCCGAGGTCGTCCACGCGGTCCACCGCCGCCAGGTACTCGTGCCGCCCGGTGAGCCGGTCGACCACCCCGCGTTCCCAGCCGTCGATCATCGCCAGCGAGAAGGTCCAGGCCAGGGAGGCGGCCCAGCCCGCCCACAGCAGGCCCCGCCAGGGCAATCGGCGGGCCAGGGCCGGGCCCCGGGCCACCACCAGAACGGCGATCAGCAGGGTGGGCACGGTTCCCGGGCCGAGGTGGGGCTCCCAGTCCGCGTACAGGGGGGGCCACCGCAGGCTGAGCCGGTTGTCCTCGTTGATCGCCGCCCCGATCACGGCGGCGAGGGCGAAGAGCGCGAACGCGGCGAGGGCGGCCACGGCGTCGTACCGTCCGGCCCGTCCGGCCCCCCGGGGCGCACCCGTGCCGTCGTCCGGGCCGTCGCGGTGCCCGGCAGGCGGGTCCCCCGGACCGGGGGGACCCGGGGGACCCGGGGGA
>NZ_VKHS01000735.1 GCF_014141525.1 Streptomyces calidiresistens | reverse complement strand
GCCGCTGACCATTCACCAGCGCGAGAGTGGCCGCACCCTGCACTTCGCCCCCGTCCCCGGCGCGCCGGCCAACGAGCTGCCCCTGGTGGCGATCAGCGACCGCAACGACAACCGCATCGAGGTGCGGCACAACGAACACGGTGAGCCGGTCGAGGTCGCCCACTCGGGCGGTTACCGCATCGGGGTGGCGGTGGTCGATCGCCGCATCACCTCCTACCGCCTGCTGTCGGCCGCCGATGAGCCGGTGCTGTTGGCCTTCGACTACGACGACGCGGGCAACCTCGCGCGGGTGTTCAACTCCTCGGGTCTGCCGCTTCGGCTGTGGTACGACGAGCAGGACCGGTTGATCCGGTGGGAGGACCGCAACGCCACCTGGTACCGCTACGAGTACGACGAAGCGGGTCGGTGCGTCTTCGGTACCGGCTCCGGTCGGGTCTTCGAGTACCGCTACGAGTACGACACCACCCACCACCGCACCACCGCCCACGCGGCACGCGGCTACCCCACCGTCTACCAGTTCAACGCCGGCTTCCAACTCGTCGCCGAAACCGATCCCCTGGGCCACACCACCCGCCGCACCCGGGATCGCTACGACAACCTGCTCTCGGTCACCGATCCGCTGGGCCACACCACCCGCTATGCCTACAACGAGCACGGTGACCTGGTCACCGTTGTTCGCCCCGACGGCCATGAGATCCGGGCCGAATACAACGACTTGGGCCTTGTGACAGCGATCACCGAGGCCGACGGCACGATCTGGCGGCAGGAGTTCGACGACCGGGGCAACCGCACCGCTGTCATCGACCCGGCCGGGCACCGCACCGGTTGGACCCACCACTCCACCGGCGCCCCCGCCACCATCACCGACCCGCTCGGCGCGACCACCCGCATCGACACCGACCCCGCCGGGCTGCCCGTCGCGGTCACCGACCCCCTCGGCGGGAGCACGGTTCTGGAGCGGGACGCCTTCGGTCGTCCGATCGCGCTGACGGACCCGCTCGGTGCGGTGACGCGGATGGAGTGGTCACCGGAGGGCAAGCCGGTGCGCCGCACCGACCCCCTCGGACACACCGAAACGTGGGAGTGGGATGCGGAGGGCAACTGCCTGACCCACACCGACGAAAACGGCGGGATCACCACCTGGGCTTACGGCCCCTTCGACCTGCCCGTTTCCCAGACGACATCCGATGGCGCGCAGTATGTCTTCACTCGGGACACCGAGTTGAACATCACCGCCGTCACTGCCCCCGACGGTCGCTCCTGGACCTACACCCTCGACCCGGCCGGACGTGTGGTGGCGGAGACCGACTACGACGGCCACACCACCACCCGCGAGTACGATGCCGCCGGCCACCTGGTCCGCCAGACGAACTCGGCGGGACAAAGCATCGACTACACCCACGACGTACTCGGTCAACCGGTCTCGGCGACCACCGACACCGGCGAGATCACCACCTGGACCCACGACACCGCCGGCCGGCTGGTCTCGGCAACCTCCCCGGGTGTGGAGTTGGCCCGCACCCACGACTCGGTTGGAAATCTCCTCGGTGAGACGGTCAACGGCCACACCCTGACCCTGACCGTGGACCCGGTGGGGAACCCGGTCTCCCGCACCACCCCCACCGGCCACACCAGCCGATGGACTTATGACGCCGCCGGACGCCCGATTGGCCTGGAGACCGCCGGCCGACACCTGAACTTCCACCGGGACGCCGCCGGGCAGGAGATCGAACGCCGCATCGCCGGCGCCCTGACTCTCACCACCGGTCACGACGCGGCCGGACGCACGATCGAGCAGGCACTCACCGGCGCCGGGGGCCGGCGCCTGCACCACAAACGCTGGACCCACCGCGCCGACGGCTACCCCACCGCCGTCACCGAACCGCCCGGTACCACCACCCTCATCCTGGATGCCATCGGCCGTCCCACGAACCTGACCGGTCCGGCCGGGACGGAGGCCTACGCCTACAACCCCACCGGCGACCAAACCGCCGCCACCGCCCCCGGCCTACCGGTCGAGGTGGTAGGGGAGCGCGCCTACACCGGCACCCTCCTGGCCCGCGCCGGTCGTACCCGCTACTCCTACGATGCGGCGGGGCGGGTGGTTCGCCGCACCGTCACCCGCATCTCCCGCACCCCCGACACCTGGCACTACACCTGGGACGCCCACGACCGCCTGGTCGAAACCCGCACCCCCGACGGCACGGTGTGGACCTACACCTACGACCCCTTCGGCCGCCGCATCGCCAAACACCGCCACCACCCCGACGGCCACATCGCCGAAACCGTCCGTTTCACCTGGCACGACACCACCCTCGTCGAGGAACACCACACGGTGCACGAGGGCGCCGCGCCGGTTACCGTCACCACCTGGGACCACACCGGCCTGCACCCCCTCACCCAAACCACCCGACGACTGAACGGCGACGACCTCGCGAAGACCGACCAGGCCGAGATCGACCGGCGCTTCGCCGCCATCGTCACCGACCTCGTCGGCACCCCCACCCACCTCACCGACCCCGACACCGGCGAACTCACCCCCCTCACCACCACCCTCTGGGGCCACAACCCGGGGGCAGCCCTCACACCCCTGCGCTTCCCCGGCCAATACGCCGACGAGGAAACCGGCTGGCACTACAACCTCCACCGCCACTACGACCCCACCACCGCCCGCTACACCACCCC
>NZ_VKHS01000734.1 GCF_014141525.1 Streptomyces calidiresistens | reverse complement strand
GGCGGGGCGGTGGGGCCCCGTGCCACCCGGTCGGGTGCCCCCCGGGCGGCACGTCGCCCCCGCGACCCCGGTCAGTCGACGAGCGCGGTGACGGCGGCGGCCAGCCGGCGGGCGGCGCCGGGCACCCGCTGGTGGACGCCGTCGCGCACCACGTGCCGGCCGGCGACCACGGTGTGCCGGACATCGGCGGCGCGGGCGGCGAAGACCGCCGGCTCCGCCCCCTCGCCCATCGGGACCCCGGCGGTCCTGGGGGATTCGGGGTCGATGGTGATCAGGTCGGCGGGGGCGCCGACGGCGATCCGCCCGCCCTCCGGCATCCCCAGCGCGGCCCAGCCGCCCGCGCAGGCGGCGGTGAGCAGGTCGTCGGCGGTGAAGCACCCCCGGGTCCCGGTGCGCAACCGTTCGTGCATCTCGACCGCCCGCGCCTCCTCGAAGAGGTCGATCACCGCGTGGCTGTCACTGCCCAGGGACAGCGGGCAGCCGGCCGCGACGAGGTCGGCGGCGGGGCCGATGCCGTCGGCGAGGTCCTGTTCGGTGGTGGGACACAGGCACACCCCGGTGCCCGAGCCGCCGAGCAGGTCGATGTCCCCGGGGGTCGGGTGGGTGGCGTGCACGGCGGTGGTGCGGGGCCCGAGCACGCCGTGGTCGGCGAGCAGCCGGGTGGGGGTGAGGCCGGTGGCCGCCAGGCACTCCTCGTTCTCGGCGGGCTGCTCGGAGAGGTGGACGTGCAGCGGGGTGTCGTGGTCCCGGGCCCACCGCACCACCGGGTCGAGCTGATCGGCGGGGACCGCCCTCACCGAGTGCACGGCGGCGCCGATCCCGCCGTCGGGGCCGGGGCGCAGCTCGGAGACCCGCTCGGCCCAGGCGTCGGCGTCGGCGTCGGCGAAGCGCAGCTGGGGCCCCTCGGGAGGACGGCCGAAGCCCGCGGCGAGGTAGCAGGTGTCCAGCAGCACCAGGCGGATGCCGGCCTCGGCCGCCGCCTCCCGGAGGGCGACGGCCATGATGTTCGGCTCGTTGTACCGGACCCCGCCCGGGGCGTGGTGCAGGTAGTGGAACTCCCCGACGCAGGTGATCCCGGCCAGGGCCATCTCCGCGTAGACGCCCACCGCCAGGTCGCGGTAGGCGTCGGGGGTCAGGCGGTCGGCGATCCGGTACATGCCCTCCCGCCAGGTCCAGAAGGTGTCGGGGACCCCGCGCCCGCCCTGTCCCCGACCGCGCAGGGCACGGTGGAAGGCGTGGCTGTGGGCGTTGGCCGTGCCGGGCAGGGTCAGGCCGCGCAGGGCGACGGCGCCGGGCGGCGGGCCGGGCAGGTCGGTGCGCAGTTCGGTCACGCGCCCGTCGGGTCCGGAGGCGATCAGCACGCCGGGGCGCAGGCGGTCGCCCACCCGGGCGTGCTCGGCCCAGTAGGTCTGCGGGCTCAGCGACATGACAGCTCCTCCAGGACATCCGCCAGGGCCGTCACGCCGGCCGCGCGGTCCTCGGCGTCGGCGTGTTCGGCGGGGGCGTGCGAGACACCGGTGGGATTGCGGACGTACAGCATGGCGGTGGGCAGCACGGCGGCGAGGATGCCCGCGTCGTGGCCCGCGCCGGTGGGCAGCAGCGGGGCGGGGCGGCCGTCGTCGTCGGCGAGGACGGCGGCCAGGCGGTCGCGCAGCGCGTGGTCGAAGTCCACGCCGTCGGTGAAGGACTCCCGGTGGACCTCCAGGGTCGTGCCGTCGCGTCGGGCGCGTTCGGCGGCGGCCCGGGCGATGTCGGCGACCAGCCCGTCCAGGCAGGCGTGGTCGGGGGCTCGGGCGTCCAGCCAGCCGCTGACCAGGGACGGCACGGCGTTGACCGCGTTGGGTTCCACCCGCACCCGGCCGAAGCCGGCCAGGGCGCCGGCGAGGCGGGCCTTCTTGCGGGCGGCCAGGACGGTGTTGGCGTACGTGAGCATGGGGTCCCGGCGGTCCTCCAGCCGGGTGGTGCCCGCGTGGTTGGCCTCGCCCCGGAAGTCCAGGCGCCACCGGCCGTGCGGCCACACCGCGCTGCCCACCCCGACCGCCCGGCCGCCGTCCGGCGCGGCGGCGAGGGCGCGTCCCTGCTCGACGTGGAGTTCGACGAAGGCGGCGAGGCGGCCGAGGCGGTCGGGGTCGGCGCCGAGGGCGCCGGGGTCGTGGCCGGCGCGTTCCATGGCGGAGGCCAGGGTGGTGCCCCCGGCGTCGCGCAGCCGGCGGGCCCGCTCGGGGTCCAACGCACCGACGGCCAACCGCGAGCCGACACAGGCGAGGCCGAAGCGGGCCCCCTCCTCGTCGGCGAAGTTGACCACGGCCAGCGGGCGGCGGGGGCGCGCACCGCGCCGGTGGAGCTCGTCCAGCGCGGCGAGGGCGGAGACGACGCCCAGGGGACCGTCGAAGGCCCCGCCGTCGGGGACGGAGTCCAGGTGCGAACCGGTGGCGATCACCCCGCCGGCGGCGGGATCGCCGAGCAGTGCCCACTGGTTGCCGTTGCGGTCGGTCTCCACGGCCAGTCCGCGTTCGCGGGCCCGGTCGGTGAACCAGGCCCGCAGTTCCAGGTCCACGGGGGTCCAGGCGTGGCGGCGGTACCCGGAGGTGTCGGGGTCCCGGCCCAGGGGGGCCAAATCCTCCCACATGCGTTCGAAGGACTCCCCCGTTTGCCAGGTGGCCGGGGGCTCGGCGGCGGGGGCGGTGG
>NZ_VKHS01000733.1 GCF_014141525.1 Streptomyces calidiresistens | reverse complement strand
CCTCCCGGAGGCATCCCCCCACCGCGTGCTGACCGGGGACACCCCTGCCGGCTCCACCCCCTCCGACGGCGCGAAGCCCCGGGACGCCGTGGACGCCGACCTGTGGCGCCTGCTCCACCGCCGGCTCGTCGTCGGCCGTCGCTACAACACCGCCGCCACCGCCCTCACCCGCCAGGGCCGGCTCGCCGTCTACCCCTCCTCCACCGGCCAGGAGGCCTGCCAGGTCGCCGCCGCCCTCGCCCTCACCGACCGCGACTGGCTCTTCCCCAGCTACCGCGACACCCTCGCCGTGGTCAGCCGCGGCGTGGACCCGGTCGAGGCGCTGACCCTGCTGCGCGGCGATCGCCACAGCGGCTGGGACCCCCGTCGCCGGCGCGTCGCCCCCCTCTCCACCCCGCTGGCCACCCAGCTCCCGCACGCCGTCGGCCTCGCCCGCGCCGCCCGGCTGCGCGGCGACGACACGGTCGCCCTCGCCATGGTCGGCGACGGCGGAACCTCCGAGGGCGACTTCCACGAGGCGCTGAACTTCGCCGCCGTCTGGCGCGCACCCGTGGTCTTCCTCGTGCAGAACAACCGCTTCGCGATCTCCGTGCCGCTCGCCAAGCAGACCGCCGCCCCCACCCTCGCCCACAAGGCCGTCGGCTACGGCATGCCCGGCCGCCTGGTGGACGGCAACGACGCCCCCGCCGTCCACGAGGTGCTGGTCGAGGCCGTCGAACGCGCCCGATCCGGCGGCGGCCCCACCCTGGTGGAGGCCCTCACCTACCGCATCGACGCCCACACCAACGCCGACGACGCCGGCCGCTACCGCGACGAGGCCGAGGTCGAGGCGTGGCGCGAGCGCGACCCGCTGCGCCTGCTGGAGGACGCGCTGCGCGCCCGCGGCGAACTGGACGGGGACCACCTGCGCCGCGCCGAGGAGGAGGCGGAGGCGCTGGTCGGCCGCATGCGCGAACACCTCGGCGCCGATCCCCGTCTCGACCCCGACGACCTCTTCGCCCACGTCTACGCCGAACCCACCCCCCAACTCCTGGAACAGCGCGACCTGCTGCGCGCCGAACTGGCCGCAGCCGGGCCCGACCCCGCGGGCTCCACCGGCCGGGACGTGCCCGCCGACGCCCCCTCGGAGCGTGCCGCATGACCACCCGTACCGCGTCCGCCGCCGCGCCCGCGCCCACCGGGCCGCGCCCCGTCACCATGGCCGCCGCCCTCAACCGCGCCCTGCGCGACGCCCTCGCCGAGGACCCCGACGTCCTGGTCATGGGCGAGGACGTGGGAACCCTCGGCGGCGTCTTCCGCATCACCGACGGCCTCGCCGCCGAGTTCGGCGAGGACCGCTGCTCCGACACCCCCCTCGCCGAGGCCGGCATCCTCGGCACCGCCGTCGGCATGGCCATGTACGGGATGCGGCCGGTCGTCGAGATGCAGTTCGACGCCTTCGCGTACCCCGCCTTCGAACAACTCGTCTCGCACGTCGCCAAGATGCGCAACCGCACCTCCGGCGCCCTCCACCTGCCGCTGACCATCCGCATCCCCTACGGCGGCGGCATCGGCGGGGTCGAGCACCACAGCGACGCCTCCGAGATCTACTGGATGGCCACCCCCGGCCTGCACGTCGTCGCCCCCGCCGGCGTCGCCGACGCCTACGGCCTGCTGCGGAAAGCCATCGCCTCCGACGACCCGGTGGTGTTCCTGGAGCCCAAGCGGCTGTACTGGTCCAAGGACACCTTCGACCCCGACGCCCCGCCCGCCGTCGAGCCGTTCGGCCGCGCGGTGGTGCGCCGTCCCGGCACCTCCCTGACCCTCATCACCTACGGCACCGGTGTGCCGGTGTGCCTGGAGGCGGCCGAGGCCGCCGGCGCCGAGGGCTGGGACGTGGAGGTCGTCGACCTGCGCACCCTGGTGCCCTTCGACGACGAGACCGTGTGCGCCTCCGTGCGCCGCACCGGACGCGCGATCGTCGTCCACGAGGCGTCCGGCTTCGCCGGCCCCGGGGCGGAGATCGCCGCCCGGGTCACCGAGCGCTGCTTCCACCACCTGCACGCCCCCGTGCTGCGGGTCACCGGCTTCGACATCCCCTATCCGCCGCCGATGCAGGAACACCACCACCTGCCCGACACCGAGCGGATCCTGGACGCCATGGCGCGCCTGCAGTGGGAGGCGGAGTACCGGGAGACCGACGGTGCCGCCGCACGTCCGACCGGTCGCCGGGACGGGGGTGACGGTCGTGGCCGAGGTGCGTGAGTTCCTGCTGCCCGACCTGGGCGAGGGACTGCCCGGTGCCGAGATCGTGCGCTGGCTGGTCGAGGTCGGCGACGCCGTCGCCGTCGACCAGCCGGTGGTGGAGGTCGAGACCGCCAAGGCGCAGGTCGAGGTGCCCTGCCCGTGGGCCGGTGTGATCACCGCCCGGCACGGTGACGAGGGCGAGGAGGTGCCCGTCGGCGCCCCGCTCGTGGCCGTGGCGGTCGGAGCCGCCCCCGGCGCGGCCCCCGCTCCGGCCGCCGACCCGGGCGAGGGACCCGGCGCCGACACCGACGCCTCCCGGGGCGGCTCGGGGCGGGTCCTGGTGGGCTACGGCACCGCCGATCCCGCCGTCCGCGACGGCTCGGGCGGGCGACGCGCCCGCCGCTCCCGGGCGTTCGCCCTGGTCGGGGCGGGCGGCCCGGCGACGCCGGCCGCGACCGGCGCGAACGGTTCCCGCCCCGCCCC
>NZ_VKHS01000732.1 GCF_014141525.1 Streptomyces calidiresistens | reverse complement strand
GAAGGGGGGCCGGGACGGTCGGGGGGCGACGGATCGCCCCCGCGGTGTCCGGGCCGGTGCCGACCGGACCCGGTGGGGTCCCGTCGGGCGGGATCGGGCCGGCGGCTCAGGCAGCCCGACGCGCGGCCATGTACTCGGGCACGGTCACCAGCGGTGGCCGTTCCACGGTGTCCACGGTGTGGTGCCGGGGCGCGAACCCGCCCTCCGGGGAGCGGTCGAACTGGGTGATGCCGGGCCGGATCGGGATGACCCCCGGCGGGACCGGCAGACGGGACTGCGCGGTGCGCAGGATGGCGGCGGCCATCCTGCCCAGGGCCTGCCCGTCCTGGTGCCGGTGACGGCGCACCCCCACGTCGACCTGGGCTATGGCGTCCAGCCCGCACAGGTCCAGGGTGTCCACCAGGGTGCCCAGCTCCACGCCGTAGCCGACGGGGAACGGCAGGCGCTCCAGCAGCGAGCGGCGGGCGGCGTACTCCCCGCCGAGCGGTTGCACGACGCCGGCCAGCTGCGGCCAGTGCAGGTTCAGCAGGGGGCGGGCGACCAGTTCGGTCACCCGACCGCCCTGGCCCGCCCCCGACGCCTCGGCACCCAGCGGCCGGTCGTACATGGCCTTGACCAGGTGCACGTCGGGCTCGGTGAGCAGGGGCCCGATGATGCCGGAGGCGAAGGCGGAGTCGAACTCCTTGAGGTCGGCGTCCACGAAGCAGATGATCTCGCCGCTCGCGGCGAACAACGAACGCCAGAGCACCTCGCCCTTGCCCGGCAGGGCGGGCAACCGGGGCAGGATCTCGTCCCGGTGCACGACCTTGGCCCCGGCCGCGGCGGCCACCTCGGCCGTGCGGTCGGTGGAGCCCGAGTCCATCACCAGCAGTTCGTCGACCAGGGGTGCGTCGATCATGAGGTCGCGGCGGATCGTCTCGACGATCTCGCCGACGGTCGCCTCCTCGTTCAGCGCGGGGAGCACGACGCTGACACTGCCCGCCGGGCCCGCCTTGCGCTTGGCGGCCACCAGCCGTGACAGCGGGCGGTCGGCGGCGGTCCAGGACCGGCGGCTCAGCCACTCCGTTGCCTCTTCCAGCACGATGTCGCTCCTCGGTGTCTCGGGAACTGGACGGACCGAGTCATTGTGCGGGCCGTCGGTTACAGTCTTGAGCGGCGAAGATGACCTCCGCATATCGGGGGCCTCCGCTTGACAATCGCATACAGCTCATCCAGAGGGGCAGAGGGAACGGCCCGTTGAAGCCCCGGCAACCCTCCCGCCGGTCTCGCGATTCCGCTGCGAGGTCCCCGGTGGGGATGGTGCCAATTCCGTCCCGTGGCGAGGGTCGCCGCGGGGAAGATGAGGAGAGAGGGCCTCGCTCCCATGTCCGTGCTTTCCGCACCCACCACCTCCGCTTCCACCGCCTCCGTCGATCTCGGTCCGGCCTCGGCGCTTTCCTGCCGCGAGTGCGGGCAGCGTTACCCGTTGGGTCCGATTTTCGCCTGTGCCGAGTGTTTCGGCCCGCTGGAGATTGCCTACGACCTCCCGACCGGCGACCCGGAGGGGCTGCGCGCCCGCATCGAGGCGGGTCCCGCGAGCATCTGGCGGTACGCGGAGCTGCTGCCCGTCCCGGCGGACGTGGCCACCAAGCCGAACCTGAACCCGGGCTGGACCCCGCTGGTGCGGGCGGACCGGCTGGCGGCCGAGCTGGGCGTGACCGGTGGCCTGTGGGTGAAGGACGACTCCGGCAACCCCACGCACTCCTTCAAGGACCGGGTGGTGGCGAACGCGCTGGAGGCGGCCCGGGCCTTCGGTTTCACCACCCTCTCCTGTTCCTCCACCGGCAACCTGGCGGGTGCGGTCGGCGCCGCGGCGGCCCGGGCCGGTCTGCGCTCGTGCGTGTTCATCCCGCACGACCTGGAGCAGGGCAAGGTCGTGATGGCCGCCGTCTACGGGGGCGATCTGGTCGGCATCGAGGGCAGCTACGACGACGTCAACCGTTTCTGCAGCGAGCTGATCGGCGACCCGGCGGGTGAGGGCTGGGGCTTCGTCAACGTCAATCTGCGCCCGTACTACGCCGAGGGCTCCAAGACCCTGGCGTACGAGATCTGCGAGCAGCTGGGCTGGCGCCTGCCGGACCAGCTGGTGGTGCCGATCGCCTCGGGCTCCCAGCTCACCAAGATCGACAAGGGGCTCCGGGAGCTGATCTCCCTCGGTCTGGTCGAGGACCGGCCCTACCGGATCTTCGGCGCCCAGGCGGAGGGCTGCTCCCCGGTCTCCCGTGCCTTCAAGGACGGCCACGACGTGATCCGGCCGGTGAAGCCGAACACCATCGCCAAGTCGCTGGCGATCGGCAACCCGGCGGACGGCCCGTACGTGCTGGACATCGCCCGCCGCACCGGCGGCGCGGTGGAGGACGTCACCGACGCGCAGGTGGTGGACGCCATCAAGCTGCTGGCCCGCACCGAGGGCATCTTCGCCGAGACGGCCGGCGGCGTGACGGTCGGCGTGACCCGCAAGCTCATCGAGAGCGGGGCGCTGGACCCGACGCTGACCACCGTGGTGCTCAACACCGGTGACGGCCTCAAGACGCTGGACGCGGTGGCGCCGACCACCGGCCCGACCGCGATCATCCGCCCCGACCTGGACGCCTTCCGGGAGGCCGGGCTCGCCTGAGCCCGTCGCCGGGGGCCGGGGTCGTCGGTCGTCCCCCCGCCCCCGGCTCCCCGTCC
>NZ_VKHS01000731.1 GCF_014141525.1 Streptomyces calidiresistens | reverse complement strand
AGCACCAACTTGCCGTTGGCCTTTTCGTTGGTCGGATGGGCAGGGCGGACGTACGGCCCTCATGGAAAGAACCGCCCCCTCACGGCAGGAGACCACAGCGTGACCGACCGGGCCACGGCACGAGACGCCGGCACCGATTCCCCACCCCACCTGACCCTGTCCGACACGGACATGTTGAAGGTGGGGGAGCACACCCTCCACCGCATCGTCGAACGCCTCTCACACCCCGGGGAGGGCCCGGTTCATCGTCGCCTCACCCGTCGGGACCTGGACATCGAGTGGGGGGAGCCGCCGCCGGAGCACGGCGAGGACCCCATCCGGCTGGTGGACCGACTGGTGAACGGGGCACTCACCGCGGGCATGAGATCGGATCATCCGCGTTGCTTCGCCTTCGTCCCCTCCGCGGGTAACTATCCGGCGGTTCTCGCCGACGCGCTGGCCGCCGCCTTCCTGGCGGTGCCGGGAGCCTGGTTGGTCGGGTCGGGGGCCACCCGAATCGAACTGGTCACCGTTCAATGGCTGTGTGAACTGTTGGGGTTGCCGTCCGGTAGCGGTGGGCTGTTCGTCTCGGGCGGTACCGAGGCGAATCTCCTCGCCCTGACCGTGGCCCGGGATTCCCGCTTGGACGGAAGTCCGGAGGACGCCCGCGCCTACTGCTCGGATCAGGCCCATCCCTCGGTGGCCAAAGCCCTTCACGTCCTGGGGTTCCGACGCGAGCAATTGGTCGTGGTACCCGCCGACACCGCCTTCCGCCTGCCGGTGGACCCCCTCGCGGAACGGATTCGACGGGACCGGGCCGCCGGGCTCCGTCCCTTCGCGGTGATCGCCACAGCCGGTACCACCGGAACCGGCGCGGTGGATCCCCTGCCGGAACTGGCCGCCGTGTGCCGTGCCGAGAACCTGTGGCTGCACACCGATGGCGCGATGGGTGCGGCGGTACGGATCGCTCCCCGCGGTCGGGAACTGTTGCCGGGACTGGAATTCTCCGACTCGGTCACGGTCGACCCGCACAAATGGCTCTTCCAGCCCTACGACACCGGATGCGTCCTGTTGCGCGACCCCGACCTTCTGCGCCGGAGTTTCGCCATGGCCCGGTACGGCCTGGACGTGGAGGCCGGTTACCTGGACGCCTCCCGGTGCGAAAGCCCCACCTCACCGGCGTCCGAGGAGGTGAATCTCTCCGACTACGGCATTCAGCTCAGTCGTTCCCTGCGCGCCCTGCGCCTGTGGCTGTCCTTCAAGACCTTCGGGGTCGGCGCGTTCCGCGAGGCCGTGGCCCACGGCATGCGTCTCGCCGAACACGCCGCCCGGCGCATCGACGAAATCCCCGACCTGGAACTGGTCACCCCGCCCGGGCTCGGCGTCCTCACCTTCCGCTGCCGTCCCCACAACGGACCCACCCCGGGACCCCACCTGGACCTCCTCCAAACGGAGGTGAGCGGGACGGTGGTGGCGAAAGGAGAAGCGATGATCCTCACGACCCGCCTGAGAGGGGAACGGGTGTTGCGTCTGTGCACCATCAACCCCCGAGCCGGTGAAGCCGACATCGACGCGACCCTGGAACTGGTTCGGGCAGCCGCCCGACACCACACGACCTCCCCGACCCCCGTCTGAGCGGCCCGTGACCACCGAAGCGGCCGGGCCGCCCACCGGTCCGGAATACCTGGAAAGCCTGCGCGACGACCGGGAGGTGTGGATCCGCGGCGAGCGAGTGGAGGACGTCGCCTCCCACCCCGCCTTCCACGGCCACGCCGCCTCGGTGGCACGGCTCTACGACGCCCTGCACGAACCGGAACGACGCGAGGAACTGACCTCCCCCACCGACACCGGGTCGGACGGATTCACCCACCCCTTCTTCCGCGTGCCCCGCTCCGTGGAGGACCTGCGGGCGTCACGCCGGGCGATCATCGGCTGGCAACGCCTGTGCCACGGATGGTTGGGACGATCCCCCGACTACAAGGCGTCCTTCCTGGCCACCCCGGGAGCCGCTCCGGAACGCTACGGACCCTTCGCCGACGTCGCCCGCCACTGGTACGCCCGGGCCCGGGAGCGGGTGCCGTTCTTCGCCCACGCCCTCGTGGACCCACCGGTGGACCATCACCTGTCCGGGGAAGCGCGGACCTCCCCGGCCGTCAGGGTGGTCGGGGAGACGGACGCCGGAATCGTGGTGAGCGGTGCCAAAGTGGTGGCCACCGGAGCGGCCTGCGCCCAACACGTGTTCATCGCCCACACCGGACCGCCCCCCACCGACCCGACATTCGCCCTCTCCTTCATCGCCCCGATGAACGCACCGGGGCTGAAGGTGTTGTGCCGACCCTCCTACGAACTGACCGCCGCCACCACCGGAAGCACCTTCGACTACCCGTTGAGCAGCCGCTTCGACGAGAACGATGCCGTCCTGGTCTTCGACCGCACCCCCATCCCCCGGGAGAACGTCCTCGTCCACCGGGATCCGGAGGTGGCCGCGTCCTTTCTCCACGAATCGGGTTTCCTGCCCCGCTTCCTCCTGCACGGCGCGACCCGACTCGCGGTCAAACTCGACTTCCTCTCCGGCCTCCTGCTGCAGGCCACACACATCACCGGAGGAGACGCCCACGCGACGGTGCGGGCCACGACGGGGGAGGTCCTGGCTTGGCGGGAAACGGTGTGGGCACACAGCCACACCATGGTGGAGGCGGCACATCCCGCACCGGACGGCTCCCACCTCCCCCACCC
>NZ_VKHS01000730.1 GCF_014141525.1 Streptomyces calidiresistens | reverse complement strand
GGGAGGGACCCGGGGGCGCACGGCGGGCGCACGCCGCCGGGACGGGCCCCCCGGGGCACGACGGTGCGCGGGGTACGGGTGACCGGTGCATGCCCGCTTGGGGGCCGGGAGGCGACGGGTACGATCACCGCCGAACGGCGGCGGCGAGGCCGAGGGACGACGAGGGACAGGGGCGGGACGATGAACGACGCACGTCGGCGGGACACCGGGGAGACCACGGACACGATCGACCCGGCGCGGACGGCTCCCGGGGGGAGCCGGCGGCCCACGGGGCGCCGCGGCGCGTTGCTCGCCGGTGCCCTGGTCACCGCCCTGTGCGCGGCACTGACCGGCTGCTCGGACGAGTTCCGGGAGGCCGTGGACGACGCGCTGAACGAGTCCCTGCCCGAGGAGAGCGGGACCGGCGGCTCCGGGGACGGCTCGATCTCCGATCGACTGCCCGGCATGCCCACCGTGGAGGAGGGGAAGCGGCAGCTCTCCGAGTTGACCGTCGCCGAGCCCGGCTCGATGGCCGGCTACTCGCGCGAGGCCTTCCCGCACTGGATCACCGTGAACGGCTGCACCACCCGACAGATCGTGCTGGAGCGCGACGGCACCGACGTGGTGACCGACGACCGCTGCCAACCAACCTCCGGCGAGTGGTTCAGCCCCTTCGACAACGTCACCCTCACCGAGGCCGGGGACGTGGACATCGACCACATGGTGCCGCTGGCCAACGCCTGGCGCTCGGGCGCCGACTCCTGGACCGACGAGCAGCGCCGGGAGTTCGCCAACGACCTGGAGAACCCGCAGCTCATCGCGGTGAGCGCGAGCTCCAACCGCTCCAAGGGCGACCAGGCCCCGGGCGACTGGGAGCCGGTCGAGGAGTACTGGTGCGAGTACGGCTTGGCCTGGACCGCCACCAAGCACGCCTGGGATCTGACGATCACCGCGGACGAGCAGGCGATGCTGACGGAGATGCTCGACACCTGCACCGGCTGAGCCGGTCGGCCGAGGGGCGGATCGGGCGTCCGGTCCGCCCCCGGGACGTGCCCGCCGTCGGGCTCACTGCTGCGAGGGGTACCGCTCCGCGCGGTCCAGCGTGGCCGTCAGCCGCTCCCAGCGCTCGGCCGCCTCGGGGGTCGGGCCCACGGTGAAGTCCGCCGGGTCGAGGAAGTCCAGTCGCTCCCGCGTGGCCGGGTCCAGGTCCCGCCACGCCGCCTCATCCTGCGGTGACCGCGCCACAGTCATTGCACACCCAGTTGCCGTTGTTCAGCCTGCGTCCGTCGGCCGAGCCGCACGATGGACATCGCATCAACCGCCCCCTCACGCACCCGAGCCGCCGGGAAACCGACTGTAGCGCGAGGGGCGCCCCGCCGGCAGACCCCGAGACCGTGACGGGAACGGCCGTGACGTGTTCTCAACACCCGGGACACACACCCGCGCACCGGCGCACCCCCGACGGGTCCGAACGCGCCCCGGCGCCCCCGTTCCGGGCGGAACGGGGGCGCCGGGGCGGACGGTCAGCCGATCCGGGTGAGGCGGGGGCCGAAGCCCGGCTCGGTCAGGTCCTCTCCCAACTCCACGGGCACCTCGACGGCCCCGTCGCCGTCGCCGACCGTGAGCACCCCCACCCCGGTGCCGGCGGGCGCCTCCGAGGGCACCTCCCCGGCCTCCAGGTTCAGCTCCACCGTCAGCCCGGCCCACCCCACGGCGGGGACGTCCTCGGACACGACGATCGGCGTGCGGCCGCCGAGCCGGTCGTCCACGTACCCGACCACCGTCCCGGCCTCCAGCACGCTCTCGGTGACCAACTGCTCCTGCGCGAAGCGCATCAGCGCGTCACCCGCGCTCACCGCACCGGTCCGGATGGAGTTGTCCGAGGGGTGCGGGGGCTGGGTCAGCACGGCGCCGATGATCAGCATCGCCTCCCCGTCCACCTCCTGCCGCGCGGCGAACAGGAAGTTCCCGCCGGCCTCGGTGCGGCTGCCGGTCTTGATGCCCACCACGCCGTTGACCGGCACCAGGTAGTTGCCGTTGGAGTAGGAGTTGCCGTACTGGTCGGTGAAGCCCGAGACGCCGACGATCTGCCGGAACACCGCGTCGCGCATCACCGCGCGCCCCAGCTTCACCTGGTCGGCGGCGGTGCTGACGGTCGTCATCTCGTACCCGCTGGGGTCGGTGTAGACGGTGTCCTCCATGCCCAGCTCGGCCGCGGCCTCGTTCATCTTCTCGACGAACGCCTCCTGCGACCCGGCGTCCCACCGGGCCAGCAGCCAGGCCACGTTGTTGCCCGAGGCGATCATCAGCCCCTGGAGCGCCTCGCGCTGGGTGATGGTGTCCCCGGCCCGCAGGTCCACCACGGAGTCGCCGCGCGTCTCCCCGAGCGCGTAGTCGTCCTGGGCCCGCTGATCGATCGGGATGGACTCGCCGTCCTCGTCCGGCCCCATGGGGTGGTCGCGCAGGATCACGTAGGCGGTCATGGTCTTGGTGACGCTGGCGATCGGGACGGGCGTCTGCTCCCCGAACGTGCCGAAGGTGCCCACGCCGTCCACGTCCAGCGCACCCTGTCCCGAGGCCGGCCAGGGGACATCGGCGGCGGTGCCCTCGAAGGTGTACCGGTCGGTGACCGTGATCACCGCCTGCGGCAGCGGCAGCGGACGCAGCAGCTGCGCCACCACCAGCAGAATGCCCACCAGCACCACCAACGGGGACCAGATCTTGATCCGGCGCAGCAGGGTGCGCAGGGGGGTGGGCGGC
>NZ_VKHS01000073.1 GCF_014141525.1 Streptomyces calidiresistens | reverse complement strand
GGGGTCGGGTGGCGGGCGAGCACGAGCGCGATCCGGATCACATCGGGGAATACCCTCCGGCGGACCACGGGTTGCGCAGGTTGTGTGCCGTTGTCGGTCTCCGGCTTTCGGCGGCCTGCGAACAGGGCTAACATTTGCCGTTCGGAAACGAATGGTGCAGCGGGGTCGTTGTCCATGTGTGGTACACCGGATCCTGTTCCGGGTGTACCACGGAGCCGGATCGTGATGCGGGAATCGATCGGCCCGACCAGACAACAGCGAAGGATTTCATGGTGAGTGTCAGCGAGGCCGCCGTGCGGGATCACCTCACGAGCGTGCTCGCGGATCGCGACGAGGAAATCGCCGATCGGTGGGTGCAGCTCCAGATCGAGCAGGGTGCGGTGGGCTCGAGCATCAGCGAGACCGAGTTGCGCGGGGAGGCCGACGCCCTGATCGCGGCCCTGCGGGCGGGTCTGGAGAGCGACCTGCCGGTGGATCGCGTGGTGACCTCCGACGAGGACCTGCGGACCGCCGTGACCGACTTCTCGCTCCAGCGGGCCCGACTGGGCACCGCCCCGACCGTGACCTCGCTGGCCGTGCTGTCGCTGAAGGAGGCGCTGCTGGAGGCGGTGCAGCGCCGGGTGGCGGACACCGACGAACTGCTCGCCGTCGCCCTGACCGTCAACCGGCTGCTGGACGCCGCCGGCGCGTTGAGCTTCGACATCTACGTCACCGGTCGCGAGGAGATCATCAGCCGGCAGAGCCGGCAGCTGATGGAACTCTCCACCCCGGTCGTCCAACTGTGGAAGCACGTGCTGGCCGTGCCGTTGATCGGCACCCTGGACACCACCCGCACCCAGGTGGTCATGGAGAACCTGCTGCAGGCCATCCAGACCCACGAGGCGCAGGTCGCCATCATCGACATCACCGGTGTCGCCGCCGTGGACACCTCGGTGGCCCAGCACCTCATGCAGACCGTCACGGCCGTGCGTCTGATGGGGGCCGACTGCGTGATCAGCGGCATCCGGCCGCCCATCGCCCAGACCATCGCCCAGTTGGGTATCGACCTGTCCACCATCCTGACCCGCACCACCCTGGCCGACGCCCTCGCGGCGGCCGTGCGGATCACCGACGCCCCGGGGGTCTCCGGCGACCAGACGGCGGCGCGATGAGCGCCCCCGTGCCCGCCGGGGTGCCCATCCTGCGTCTGGGGAACGTGCTGGTCACCGGCCTCCTGGACGAGTTGGACGACAAAACCGCCCGGGCCTTCACCGACGAGCTCACCGAGCGCATCGCCGCCGACGGCCCGGCGGGCGTGCTCATCGACATCTCGCGTCTGGA
Source organism: Streptomyces calidiresistens (assembly GCF_014141525.1). Lineage (GTDB taxonomy): Bacteria > Actinomycetota > Actinomycetes > Streptomycetales > Streptomycetaceae > Streptomyces > Streptomyces calidiresistens. The sequence continues at coordinate 10,757 of NZ_VKHS01000073.1, read as the reverse complement.
GATCATCGACTCCTTCGTCGCCCGCACCCTGAGCGAGTTGACCACCACCGCGCGCCTGCTGGGGGCCCGGGTGGTGGTGGCGGGCATGCGCCCACCGGTGGCCATCACCCTGGTGGAGCTGGGGCTGGCCCTGGAGGGCGTCGAAACCGCACTCACCGCCGAACGGGGCATGCAGGCCCTCGGGTGGTACCACGGTTCACAACCCCCGGAGAGGGGCACCCGGTGAAAATGACCGACGAGGTGGTCGCCACACGGCGTTCCCGTCCCGCGTCACGCCCGACGCCGGACCCCGTCGGCCCGTCCATCGGCGTGTCGGGGGGTCCCTCCGGCACGCCCGTGGTGCACGAGGTCCGCACGGAGGAGGACCTCCTGGTGGTGCGGCACGCCGTGCGCGCCGCCACCCTCGAGTGCGGCTTCAGCCTCATCGACCAGACCCGGGTGGTCACCGCCGCCAGTGAGCTGGCACGGAACACCTACATCCACGGCGGGGGCGGCACCATGTCCCTGGAACGCCTGAACCGCCACGGCCGCACCGGACTGCTCCTGGTCGCCCGGGACGAGGGACCGGGCATCGAGGACGTGGAGCAGGCGCTGGAGGACGGGTACACCACGGGGGCCGGGCTCGGCCACGGCCTGGGCGGCGCCCGACGCCTGATGCACGAGTTCCGCATCCACACCGAACCCGGCGTCGGCACCACGGTCAGTGCCATCCGCTGGACCGAGCGGTGAGCCGGTGCCCCAGCCCCTCACCGAGCAGATCCGCATCGATCACGAGAGCGCCGTCCAGCACGCCGGATCGGTGGCCCGGAGCACCGCGTTCTCCCTGGGATGGAGCGACTCCCTCGCCGAACGGGCAGCGGTGGTCGCGGGGGAACTCGCCGGCAACCTCGCCAAGCACGCGTCCCAGGGTGTGATCTACCTCCAGCCGTTGCCACCCGGTGACGCGATGGAGATCATCGCCGTCGACCGGGGTCCCGGCATGCTGGATCTCGCGTTGTGCCTGACCGACGGATACAGCACCGCCGGCACGCTGGGCGGTGGGTTGGGGGCGGTCCGACGCATCGCGCAGGAATTCACGATCCGCACCGAACGGGGCACGGGCACCGTGGCCTCCGCCCGGCTGGCCGTTCCCGGCCGCCCGGCGGGCGATCCCGGTTTGGGGGCCGTCTGCCTACCGGTGGAGGGGGAGCGCGTCGGCGGGGACGCCTGGCGGATCGACGAGACGGACGGGGTGCGCACCGTGGTCCTGGTGGACGCCCTCGGCCACGGGGAGACGGCCGCCGAGGTGGCCCGGGCGGCGGTGCGCGTGCACCGCCGGGACCCCTCGCGTCCCCTGCCGGAGGTCCTGACCGCCCTCAACAAGGGATTGCGGCACACCCGGGGCGCGGCCGTGGCGGTGCTGCGCACCGAACGGGGACGCACCGAGTGGTGCGGGGTGGGCAACATCCGGTGCCGCGTGGTGTCGCCGGACGGCACCATCGCCTCCGTCGCCTCCGGCCCGCCCGGTGTCGTGGGGTGGAACATGCCCCGGCCGATGGTGCGGCGCGTGGAGTCGCCGCCCGGATCGACGATCGTGCTCCACAGCGACGGCATCGACGACCGCTGGATCAGGTCGCCGTCACCCTTCCTGCTGCGCCTGCCGCCCCCGTTGCTGGCCGCCGCCCTGACCCACGCCCACCGCATCGCCCGTGACGACAGCACGGTGCTGACCATCGGGACACGAAGGACCCATGACCTCTGAGACCAGCCGTCACTGCGCCCCGGATCGGCTGCGGCGCGCGGTGCGCCGACTGGCCCTGCGTCACCGGCTGCCCGTGGAGATGCGGGCCCGGTTGGTGTTGTCCGTCACCACCGCGGCACGCGGGGAGTTCGCCGCCCGCCGGTGCGTGCGCCTGAGTTCCGTGGTGGAGGGGGACGGGGAAGGGCGTCCCGGATGGCTGGTGGTGGGGTGCCGCCCGGCCGGCACCGGCCGGAGTCTGGGTACCGGGGACCTGCCGCTGCCGCCCGAGGTGGGGGCGGACGGGACGTTGATCTGGCGGCTTCCGCTGCCGGAGGCGTCGGACGGCCTCCCCTGCCCCGACGCCCCGGACGGCGAGGCGGTGGAGGAGGAACTGCTCGCGGTACTGAGCCGAATGGACAAGCTCTCCGCCGCCCGCCGGGATCTGGAGCACGAACTCGCGGAAACCAACCGGGGCGTGCTCGCGCTGTACGTCCAACTGGAGGAGCGGGACGAGCGACTGCGCACCGCCCACGGTCAACTCCTGCGCGAGTTGGAGGACGCGCTGCGCCCTCCCCCGCTGGAGCTGCCGGGGCTGGAACTGGCGGTGCACTACGAGCCCGCCGGTACCGACGCCCCCACGGGCGGGGACCTGTACGACTGGTTCGCCCTGCCGGACGGCTCGGTGCACATCACGGTGGTGGACGCGCTCGGGCACGGTGTGACCAGCACCCGCAGCGCGCTGACCGTGACCCACGCGGTGCGCACCCTCGCGCTGGAGGGGCATCCGCTGGAGTCGATCGTGGCGCGCACCGACGAGGTGCTGCTGCCGCTGGACCGGCACCTGATGGCGACCGTGCTGCTGGCCCGGGTCCATCTGGGCACGGGTGTGCTGGAGTTGGCCAACGGCAGCCACCCGCCGGCGCTGCTGGTGCGGGAGGACGGCACGGCGGAGTACCTGGAGGTGCCCGGTCGGGGCATCGGCTTCCCGCTGCCGGGCAGCGAGCGGCTGCTGCGGACGACGGTGGCCCCGGGGGATCTGGTGATGCTCTACACCGACGGACTGACCGAGAGCCGCCGGGATCCGCGCGAGGGCGAGGTCAGGTTGATGGAATCGGTGCGCAAGCACGCGCGGCGCCCGTTGGCGGAGGTGCCGGGGGCGGTGGCGGAGGACATGCACACCGTCATCCTGCATCCGGACGACACCCTCGCCCTGGCGCTGCGGATTCCCTCCGGGGGGCCGGAGGGGGCCTCGGCGGCCGGGTCCCCCGGGGCCCGGCCGGGCATGCGGTGACGGCGGTGACGGCCGTAACGAGGGGGAGGATCGGGAGGCACGGTGGGCGCCGGGGGCGGGAACCGGGTCCCCGGACGCGACGCGTTTACAGCTTCGACGGGACGTTGTAGCCTGCCGGATCATGGGAGCGCTCCCATCGCAACCTGTCGCCGTGCCCTGTCTCGCATCGGGCCGGCCGACTCCCCCACGGGAAAGATGCGGAGTAGCGAAGTGATCAACAAGAGCCGTAGGCACCACCGGCCCCGGCGCAAACGCCTCGGGGCACTCGTCGGCGGCGTGGTCGCCGCGCTGGCGGGCGGTCTGCTGTTCGCCATGCCGCAACAGGCGTCCGCCGAACTGCCGTCCGGCACCACCTTCTACCGGGACCCCGACTCCCAGGTGGCACGCTGGACCGCCGCCAACCAGAACGACCCCCGACAGCCGCTGATCAACCGGGTCATCGGTCAGCGCGCCCAGGGCATCTGGTTCTCCAACTACAGCCCCTCCACCGTCACCTCGGACGTGCGGGCCGTCACCGGCCCGGCCGCCGCCGCCGGGCAGGTGCCGGTACTGGTGGCCTACCAGATGCCGAACCGCGACTGCGGCGGCGCCTCCGCCGGCGGCGCGCCGAACCTGGCCGCCTACGACACCTGGATCGACCGTTTCGCCGCCGGCCTGGGCAGCGCACCGGTCGTGGTGATCCTCGAACCGGACGCACTGGCCCTGGTCGACTGCCTGAGCAGTCAGGAACGGACCGCCCGCTACGCCTCCCTCTCCCGGGCCGGTCAGGTCATCCGCTCGGCCAACCCCTCCGCCCGGGTCTACTACGACGCCGGCCACTCCTCCTGGCACAGCCCCGCCGTGATAGCCGAGCGCCTGCGTGCCGCCGGAGTGGTGCAGAACGGGAACGGCATCTACAGCAACGCCTCCAACTACCGGGCGACCCCGGACGAGGTGGCCTTCACCAAGAACGTGTTGAACCAGCTGGGCGGCTCCAACCTGGGCGCCATCATCGACACCAGCCGCAACGGCCTGGGGCCGACGGCCGACAGCGAGTGGTGCGACCCGCGCGGTCGCGGGGTGGGCATCGCCCCCACCGCGAACACCGGTGACCGGCAGATCCACGCCTACTTCTGGATCAAGCCGCCGGGCGAGTTGGACGGCTGCGCCGGCCCTGCGGGGCGGTTCGACCCCGACATCGCCCACGAGTTGGCCCAGAACGCCCGGGACGGGGGCCCGGGCGGCACCACGGGGGGCACGAGTTCCGGCGGCACCTCCGGCACCACGGCGGGCGGCACCACGGGCGGGACGACCGGGGGTTCCTCCGGCGGGGGCACGAGCGCGGGCAGCGGCGGTTCGCCGGGCACCGGGTGCGCCGCGGAGTACCGGGTGGCCAACCAGTGGTCCGGGGGCTTCACCGGCGAGGTGGCCGTCTCCTGCTCCGGCGCCTCACTCGACGGTTGGACGGTCTCCTGGACCTTCCCCGGCAACCAGCGGGTGACCAACGCGTGGAACGCCGAGTGCTCCCAGCAGGGCAACCGGGTGACGTGCACCCCTGTCGCCTGGAACCGTTCGGTGCCGGACGGCGGCTCGGTGACGCTGGGCTTCAACGCCGATTTCAGCGGTGAGAACGCCCGTCCGGGCAGTGTCACCCTGACCCGGGGCTGATCCGACCCCGTCCCGGGCCCACCGGCCGACCGCCGGCGGGACGAACCGGCGCCCGCCCCGGTCTCCGCCCGGTGCCCCGAGGGGGCCCGGGCGGGAGGGGCCGCCCCGGGGCGACCGAACGGTCCGACGGGGGCCGGTGCCCCGTCGGCCCGTCGGGCGCGGGAGCGGTCCGGTGGAGCGGGGGCGCGGTGCGAACCGCGCCCCCGTTTCCGTGCCGGATCGCGCCCGGCTCACCTTCCCCGGGTCGCCCGGATGGTGTCGGCGTACCACAGCCCGCTGTCCTTGACGGTGCGCCGCTGGGTGTCGTAGTCCACCCGTACGATCCCGAACCGCTTCGCGTAGCCGTACGCCCACTCGAAATTGTCCATCAGGGACCAGGCGAAGTAGCCGCGCACGTCCGCCCCCTGCTGCCGGGCACGGGCCACCGCCCGGATGTGCTCGTCCAGGTAGGCGATGCGGTCGAGGTCGGGAACCGAGCCGTCGGCCGCCGGCCGGTCCTCGAAGGCCGCGCCGTTCTCGGTGATGACCGTGGGCAGGCCGTAGTCCCGCTGGAGGCGGAGCAGCAGGGCGGTGAGCCCCTCGGGAACGATCTCCCACCCCATCGCGGTGCGCGGGCGGCCGTGGGCGACGCCGCGCACGACGGGCAGGCCGTCGGCGTCGGTGGTGGAGCCGTCCTCCGCCGTCCCGCTGTGCAGGTGACTGGAGTAGTAGTTGACGCCCAGCACGTCCAGGGGGGCCGCGATCGTCTCCATGTCGCCGTCGCGCACCGGCATGGTGACGCCCCGCGCCGCGAGGGACTCCAGCACGTCCTCCGGGTAACGGCCGTGCACCAGGGGGTCGAGGTAGAGCCGGGTGCCCATGCCGTCGGCGGCGCGGGCGGCGGCCAGGTCCTCCGCCGAGTCGCCGGCCGGGGCGTGGTGGCCGAGGTTGAGGGTGATGCCCAGTTCCAGGGGGCGGGAGCCGGCGGCCTCGCGGAGCCGTCGGGCGGCCGTGCCGTGGGCCAGCAGCAGATGGTGCACGGCGTGCATGGCGTCGCCGAAGTTCTTGCGTCCGGGGGCGTGCTCGCCGGTGTGGTAGCCCAGCCAGGCCGAGCACCACGGTTCGTTGAGGGTCGTCCAGTGACGGACCCGGTCGCCGAGGGCGCCGTACGCCAGGGCCGCGTAATCGGCGAAGCGTTCGGCGGTGTCCCGGGCGGGCCAGCCGCCGGCGTCCTCCAGTTCCTGGGGCAGGTCCCAGTGGTAGAGAGTGATCCAGGGGGTGATGTCGCGGGCGAGGAGTTCGTCGACCAGCCGGTCGTAGAAGGCCAGGCCCCGGGCGTTGGCCGGGCCCCTGCCGTGCGGCTGGATGCGGGGCCAGGCCAGGGAGAAGCGGTAGGTGTCCACACCGAGGTCGGCGATCAGCGCGACGTCCTCCGGCATCCGCCGGTAGTGGTCACAGGCGAGGTCGCCGTTCTCCCCTCCCTCGACGGCGCCGGGGACGCGGCAGAAGGTGTCCCAGATCGAGGGGGTGCGGCCGTCGACCTCGGTGGCCCCCTCGATCTGGTACGAGGAGGTGGCCACGCCCCACCGGAAGTCGGTGGGCAGTCCGGCGACGGCCTCGGCGACCGGGCGACCGGTGGGGGCGGTGGTGCGGGACGGGGCGGCGGTCATGGGGCTCCAAATCCGTGGTGGGTGTGCAGCAGGCAGGCGACGGAGCGGGACGGATCCGTTCCGTTCCGGTGGCGACCCGGCTCCTGCGGTCGGTCGTCCGCCCCGGAGGGGGGAAGCAGCCGGGGGGTTTCCCGCGAGCAGGGTTCGAAGGCCCGCGGGCAGCGGGGGTGGAAGGCGCAACCGCTCGGCATCGCCCGCAGGTCCGGCGGGGACCCCGGGATGCCGGTCAGTTCCCGGCGCGGGCCGTGCAGCGCCGGGAAGGAGTGCAACAGACCGTGGCTGTAGGGGTGGTGGGCCTCCCGGTACAGGTCGCGGGCCGGGGCCTGTTCGACGATCCGGCCGCCGTACATGATGGCGATGCGGTCGGAGAACTCCACCAGCAGCGACAGGTCGTGGGTGATGAAGACGACCGAGAAGCCCAGGCGTTCCCGCAGCTCGGCCAGACGGGTGAGGATCTGGCGCTGCATCACCACGTCCAGGGCCGTGGTGGGTTCGTCGAGAATGACGATCTCGGGATCCAGGGCGAGCGCCATGGCGATCATCACCCGCTGCCGCATCCCGCCGGAGAGCTGGTGGGGGTGGCCGGAGAGGCGGTCCGCGGGGATGCCGACGAGTTTGAGGAGTTCCACGGCCCGTTCCGTCCGGGCGGCTCGGCTCATGCCCGGCCGGTGGGCGGCCAGGACGTCGGTGAGCTGGCTGTGGATGGACAGCACGGGGTTGAGGGAGTTCATCGCCCCCTGGAAGACCAGGGAGATCTCCTGCCAGCGGAAGGTGCGCAGCTCGTGGTCGGTGAGGTCGAGGATCTCGGTGACCGAGCCGTCGCGGGCGTGGTACCGCACCTCCCCGCCGGTGATCACCCCCGGCGGCGGGAGGAGCCGGGTGACGCCGTAGGCCAGGGTGGACTTGCCGCTACCGGACTCCCCGGCGAGGCCGAGGATCTCGCCCCGTCGCAGGGTGATGTCCACGCCGGTCAGGGCGTGCACGGCCTCGTCGCCGAGTCCGTAGTCCACGTGCAGGTCCCGGACTTCCAGGACGGGGGGTTCGTTCATCGGTGGGTCTCCTCGGACAGGCGGGGCCGGCTCCCGGGATCGTCCGGCCCGATGTCACCCCCGGCGGCGGACGCCCCGGCGGGTCCGGCGAACGCCGGGGTGACGGGTTCCGCCCCCTCGGGGGAGTCGGCCTTCGGGCGGACGGAGCGGACCACCGGGGTGAAGCCGATCCGCATCCGCACCCTCCGGTCCCGGGTGCCGGAGGTGCGCAGGCGGGGGTTGACGAACTCGTCGATGCCGAAGTTGATCAGGGCCAGCGCGGTGCCCAGCAGGGCGATGCACAGACCGGCGGGGACGAACCACCACCAGGCGCCCTGCGCGAGGGCCTGGTTGCTCTGCGCCCAGAACAGCACGGTGCCCCAGTTCCAGTGCGAGATGTCGGCGACGCCGATGAAGGCGAGCGTGATGTTGGAGAGCACCGCGAAGATGACGGTGCCGATGAACCCGGAGGCGATGACGGCGGTGAGGTTGGGCAGCAACTCGAAGACGATGATGCGCCAGGTGGACTCCCCGGTGGCACGGGCCGCCTGGACCCAGTCCCGGTTGCGCAGCGAGAGCGTCTGGGCCCGCAGCACCCGCGCTCCCCACGCCCATCCGGTCAGACCGATGACGGCGGCGATCGCCAGGTCGCCGGTGTCGGGGAGGAAGCTCGCGATGATGATGATCAGGGGCAGGCCGGGCAGGACGAGGAAGACGTTGCTGACCGAGGAGAGCACGTCGTCGCCCGCGCCGCCGAGGTAACCGGCGGTGACCCCCACCAGGACCGAGAGGAAACCGGCGATCAGGGCGGCGGTGAAGCCGACCACCAGGACCCCCCGGGTGCCGACCAGGATCTGGGAGAAGATGTCCTGCCCGGTCTGGGTGGTGCCGAACGGGTGCGTCCACGAGGGGGGTTGAAGGATCTCGGGACCGCGGGCCGAGGGGTCGTGGGGGGCGATCCAGGGACCGACGATCGCGATGAGCACGAAGACCCCGAGGATCGTCAGACCGATCGCCGTCTTGCGGTTGCGCAGGAAGCGCAGCCGGTCCCGGCGCGGGGCGGGTGCCGGGGCGGCGGTCATCTGCGCCTCGGCGGCGGGTTGGACACCCATGGTCAGGCCTCCCGTCGGGTGCGCGGGTCGAGCAGCAGATAGGCCACGTCGGCCAGGAGGTTGGCCACCAGGACGGCCAGCGTGATGATGAGGAAGACGCCCTGCATCAGCGGGTAGTCGTTGGCTGCGACGGCCTGGAAGAGGACGTAGCCGATGCCGGGATAGGAGAAGACCATCTCCACCAACAGGGTGCCGCCGACGATGAAGCCCAGGGAGAGCGCGAAGTTGGAGATGTTCGGCAGGATCGCGTTGCGCGCCGCGTAGGCGTACATCACCCGGCGCTCGGAGAGCCCCTTGGCCTGTCCCACCAGGACGTAGTCCTCGGAGGAGACGGTCACCATCATGTTGCGCATCCCCAGGATCCAGCCGGCGACCGCGCTGACGATGATCGTGACGGCGGGCAGGATGCCGTGGTACAGCGCGCTGCCGATGAACTCGACGCTGAAGGCGGGCACCAGGGAGTTGTCGAAGCCCCCCGAGGCCGGGAAGACCGGCCACTGCACCGCGAGGACCGCGATCGCGATCAGGCCGAGCCAGAAGTAGGGGATGGACGAGAAGAAGGTGGTCAGCGGCAGCATGCCGTCCAGCCAGGAGCCGCGCCGCCAGCCCGCGTGGATGCCGATGGCGGTGCCCAGGACGAAGGCGAGCAGGGTGGTGATGCCCATCAGGGCGAGGGTCCACGGCAGGCTCTGGGCGAGGATCTCGGAGACCCCGGTGGGGAAGTAGGTGAAGGAGGTGCCGAGGTCCCCGGTGAAGATGTTGCCCAGGTAGTCGAGGTACTGCTGCCAGACGGAGCGTTCCTCGTCCAGGCCGAAGAGGGTGCGCAGGGAGTCGATGGCCCGGCTGCTGAGCTGTCCCTGGAAACGGTTGATCAGGGACTGCACGGGGTCGCCCGGCATCAGGCGGGGGATCAGGAAGTTGATGGTGATCGCGGCCCAGGCGGTGAGCAGGTAGAACGCCAGGCGCTGGAGGACGAATTTCACGGGGCCGCCCCCGTTCCCGGGCCGACGGTCTCCCGCCGGGTGGCGGCGTCCGCGCCCGTGCCGTTCCCGTCACCCGTGGTCGGGGCGTGCAGCCAGCAGGCGGCCCAGTGGCCCGGTTCCGGGAGGTCGAAGCGGGGTGGGAGTTCGGTGCGGCAGCGTTCCGTGGCGAACGGACAGCGCGGATGGAAACGGCAACCGGTGGGCGGGGAGATGAGGCTCGGGGGCTCACCGGTGCCCCGGTCCCGGGAGAGCGGGTCGTCGGCGTGGACCGGGGCGTCGGGGGCCTCGGACTCCCCGACCGGTACGTCGGCGCCGGCGCCGGTGATCCGATCGGGATCGGGCGCCGAGGCGACCAGGAGTTGGGTGTAGGGGTGGGCCGGCCGTTGGGTGACGGTCTCGCTGTCCCCGCCCTCGACCATCCGCCCGGCGTACATCACCAGGGTCTCGTCGGCGAAGTAGCGGGCGGAGGCGATGTCGTGGGTGATGTAGAGGATCGCCAGGTCGAGGCGTTCCTTCAGGTCGCGCAGCAGGTTGAGGATGCCCAGTCGGATGGAGACGTCCAACATGGAGACGGGCTCGTCGGCGAGCAGCACCTCCGGGTCGGCTGCCATGGCCCGGGCGATGGCCACCCGTTGGCGCTGGCCGCCGGAGAGTTCGTGCGGGAAGACGTCCAGGTAGCGGGCGGCCGGGGTGAGGTGGACCCGGCCGAGGAGTTCGGTGAGCGCCCGTTCGGTCTCCGCCGCGCCCCTGCCGGCGCGGCCGTGGACCCGCAGGGCCCGGGTGAGGTGGTAGCGCACGGTGTGCACCGGGTTGAGCGAACCGAAGGGGTCCTGGAAGATCATCTGCACCCGGCGGCAGTGGGCGCGGAAGGAACGCCCGCCGCGCGTGGGGACGGCCGCTCCCCCCAGCAGCAGCTCGCCCGAGGTCAGGGGGTACAGCCGGGCCAGCAGTCGGGCCACGGTGGACTTCCCCGACCCGGACTCCCCCACCACGGCGGTGACCGCGCCCCGGCGCAGGGTCAGCGAGACGTCGTCCACCGCGTGCACGACGGGCCGCTCACCGCGGCCCAGCGCCCGTACCGAGCGGCGGACGGGGAAGTGTTTGGTCAACCGGCGCGCCTCCAGGACGACCTCGCGGTCGGTTCCGGGGGCGCTTCCGGGGGGACTCCCGGAGGGATCGGTGGTCTTCTCCTGCATGACGAGGTGGTCTCCAGAGGGGGGACGGGAACGCGGGGCGCGGCGGATCGTGGCGGCCCTCGCGCCGGCCGCGGCACGACGCCGCCGGGGTCGGCCCACCCCGGAGCGCGGGGTGGGCCGAGGGGCCGGGC
>NZ_VKHS01000729.1 GCF_014141525.1 Streptomyces calidiresistens | reverse complement strand
GGCCATGGACACCGAGGCGGTTCACGCCGGACGCGAGGACCTCGCCGCCATGGGGCTGCACGCGCCCCCCATCGACCTGTCCACCACCCATCCCTCCGCCGACAGCCGAGCCGAGGCCGCCCGCATCGACGCCTTCGCCGCCACCGGCGCCCGTCCCGAGGGCCCCCCGGTGTACGCGAGGGTGGACAACGCCACCACCGCCCGCTTCGAGGACGCCCTCGCCCGACTGGAGGGCACCGACACCGCCGTCGCCTTCGCCAGCGGCATGGCCGCGCTCACCGCCCTCCTGCTGGCCCGCGCGGGTGGCGGCGCGGGGCACGTCGTGGCGGTCCGTCCCCTCTACGGCTGCAGCGACCATCTTCTGGACGGCGTCCTGCCCGGCGTCTCCGTCACCCGGACCACCCCCGACGGCATCGCCGCCGCACTCCGCCCGGACACCGGCCTGGTGCTGGTCGAGACCCCCGCCAACCCCACCCTCGTCGAACTCGACATCGAGGCCGTGGCCCGCGCCTGCGGCCCCGTCCCCCTGGTGGTGGACAACACCTTCGCCACCCCGGTGCTGCAACGCCCCGCCGCGCACGGGGCCCGGGCCGTGCTGCACAGCGCCACCAAGTACCTCGGGGGGCACGGGGACGTCATGGGCGGGATCGTGGCCTGCGACGAGGAACTCGCCCGCGACCTGCGTCGCGTTCGCTTCGCCACCGGCGCGGTGCTCCATCCCCTGGCGGGCTATCTCCTGCTGCGCGGCCTGGCCACCCTGCCGGTGCGGGTGCGCGCGCAGTCCGCGACCGCCGCCGAACTCGCCCGGCGCCTCGCCGAGCACCCGGCCGTCGAACGGGTCCACCGTCCGGCGATCGGCGGCGGGATGCTCGCCGTCGAGGTCGCCGGCGACCCGCACCGGGTCATCGCGGAGGTGGAGCTGATCACCCCGGCGGTCAGTCTGGGGGGCGTCGACACCCTCGTCCAGCACCCGGCCTCCATCAGCCACCGGGTGATCGGGGAGGAGGGGCGTCGCGACGGCGGCATCGAGGACCGGCTCCTGCGCCTCTCCGTCGGCCTGGAGGACGTGGAGGACCTGTGGGATGACCTCGACCGGGCGCTGCACGCCTGCGGGAACCCGGTCACCGACTCCCGGTGACCGGCCCACTGAGCACGGGGGGCGCGACCGGCGGCACCAACGTGGCCCCGATCACCACGGTGCCGCCGTCGCGGGCGAACTCCAGCGGCAGGCCGGTACCCCGCATCGTCGCGGCCATCCCGGTGTCCGAGGCCCGCGTCACCGCGTACACCCCCGGCCGCCCCAGGGCCCGGGCCTCGGCCAGCAGTTCCCCCAGCACCGCCGAACCGACCCCGCGGCGCTGCCAGGCGTCCTCCACCATCAGCGCCACCTCGGTGTCCTCCCCGTCCCACAGCAGATGCCCGAGGGCCACCACGGCCCCCTCGGGGGTGCGGGCGGCGACCGAGCGTCCGTGCCGGGGACCGAGCAGATGGGCGAGATACCGGTCCGCCTCGCCGATGGGACCGTGATAGCGGCGGGCGAGCGTCTCGGCCGAGCAGCGTTCGTGCATGGCTCGCGCGGCGGGCAGATCCCCGGGACCGGCGGGGGTCAGGGACAGCCCCGGCACCGGCGGCACCGGCGGCGGCGGGGTGAACGGGGCCGCCGGGAGGACGGGACCGGCGCGGTGCGCGTCGCCGGCGCCCCGTTCCCCGCCGAACGGGGGGAGCCGTCGCGGACGGCAACCCCGGCCCGGACCGCGGTCCGGGCGCCGACCGCGGAGCCATCCGCGCGGCGGGCCGTCGAAGCGGCGGGGGAACGACGAGTCAGCCATGGCATCACTCTCGTGGATCGGTGTTGCGTGATCACGAACGGCCTGTGACCGGTGGGTTAAGGAGGTAGTCGGACAAATGCCCGCTTTTCTGTCGGTCATTCGTGCCGGTGGCCCATGCGTACGACACGGAGGCCCACCCCCACCCGGGGAAGAAGCGGGAGGAAACGGCGGCACGCGCCCCGCCGCCCCTCACAGGCCACCCGAGACCCGCAGCACGGCCCCCGTCGTGTAGGAGGCCTCCGGCGACATCAACCACGCCACCGCCCCGGCCACCTCGCCGACCTCCCCGGGCCGCCCCATCGGCACCCGGTCGGAGTTGCGCCACGGCCGCTGAGGATCACCCATCGACGCGTGGATGTCGGTGAGGATCATCCCCGGCTGCACCGAGTTGACCCGCACCCCCTCGGTCGCCAACTCCTTGGCCAGCCCCACCGTCATCGCGTCCACGGCCGCCTTCGCCGCCGCGTAGTGCACGTACTCACCCGGAGCCCCCAGCGTCGCCGCGCACGAGGAGATGTTCACGATCGTTCCCCCCGCCCCGCCGTGCCGCCGCGACATCGTCCGGGCCGCCCGCCGCGCGCACCACAGGGCGCCCAGCACGTCGACCTCCACCACCCGGCGCACCGTTTCCGTCGGGGTCTCGCTCAACCGGCCCAAGGGACCGGTGATCCCCGCGTTGTTGACCAGGCCGGTGACGCCCCCGAACGCCTCCTCCGCCGCGGCGAACAAGCCCTCGACCTCCGACTCGTCCGCCACGTCGACCCGCGCCGTCACGGCCCGTCGGCCCAGGGCCCGCACCCGCTCCGCGACCCCTTCGGCCGCCTGCCCGTCCCGTTCCCAGCCGATCACCACGTCGTGACCCGCCGACGCCAACCGGACGGCCACCGCCGCCCCGATCCCGCGCCCGCCCCCGGTGAC
>NZ_VKHS01000728.1 GCF_014141525.1 Streptomyces calidiresistens | reverse complement strand
GGGCTTGGGGGCACCCGGGCGCGGCGCCGCGGCGCCGGGCTTGCGGGGTGCGGACGGTTTGGCGGACTTGCGCGCCCCGGAGGCGCCGCCGCCGTCGAGTGCGTTCGTCAACTTGCGAACAACGGGCGCCTCGATCGTCGAGGACGCCGAACGGACGAACTCACCCAGTTCCTGGAGTTTGGCCATGACGACCTTGCTCTCGACTCCAAGCTCCTTGGCGAGCTCGTATACCCGGACCTTAGCCACTTCGCTCCTTAGTCGGTCCGGGGTGGGTCGTCCGCCGGACCTTCGCTACTGCTGGGGCGTACTCATCGCGTACTCATCGAGTGCTCATCGCAATCTCGACCTACTTCCGACTCGCGAGGTACCTCGGCCGCGCGGGGAACCGCGCGGCGCGTCTTGCATGGGGCTCTACCACTGTTGGTGCGGTGTTTCCCGTCCCGCCGGGGGGCGAATCGCCCGTTCCAGGGGCGCCGTGTCCAGGGGCCCCCCGCGGCGGAAGGCCCTGGGGAACGCCCTGCGGCGCAACGCCGTCTCCAGACAGGCCGGCACGGGGTGCAGGTAGGCACCCCGCCCGGGCAGCGTACCGCGTGGATCGGGAACACAGGTGTTCCCTTCCAGCGCCACACGCAGCAGCCCGTTCCTGGAGGAGCGTTCCCGGCAGCCCACACAGGTGCGCTCCGGGCAGGCTCGGACGCGCGTCCGGCCGGACATCGTCGATTCTACCTCCCCGCGCGCCCCGTTCCGTGATCGGGGGCACGCCGTTGATCCATCCGGGCGCGGATCGCCCGTGGTCGCCCGTCCCGTCAACACGGGAACGGGCAGGGGTATTCCGCGCCGGGGCCCCGGCCGCGCCGGCCCGGCCCCCTCAGCCGGCGTCGGTGTGCCGGCGCCGGTCGTCGGGGCCGGTGGTCGCCCCCCGGTCGCCGCGGGGCGGGCCGTGGTGGTCCCGCGATTCCCGGGGGCGGGTGCGGGGCCGGTCCCGTGCGGGGTCGGACCCGCCCCCCTCGCCGGACTCCCCGGCCCCTCCCGTTTCCTCGGTGTCGGGGCGGATGTCGATGCGCCAGCCGGTCAGCCGGGCGGCGAGGCGGGCGTTCTGCCCCTCCTTGCCGATGGCCAGGGAGAGCTGGTAGTCGGGCACGATCACCCGGGCGGAGCGGGCCCGGGCGTCCACCACGTCCACCCGGTTGACCCGGGCCGGGGAGAGGGCGTTGGCGACCATCTCCGCCGGGTCCTCGGACCAGTCCACGATGTCGATCTTCTCGCCGTTGAGCTCCGCCATGACGTTGCGGACCCGACCGCCCATGGGGCCGATGCAGGCCCCCTTGGCGTTGAGGCCGGAGCGCAACGAGCGGACCGCGATCTTGGTGCGGTGGCCGGCCTCGCGGGCGATCGCCGCGATCTCCACCGAACCGTCGGCGATCTCCGGCACCTCCAGCTCGAACAACTTCTTGACCAGGTTGGGGTGGGTCCGCGAGAGGGTCACCGAGGGACCGCGCATCCCCTTGACCACCCGGACCACGTAGCTGCGCAGGCGGGTGCCGTGCGGGTAGCGCTCGCCGGGCACCTGCTCCTGCGGGGGCAGGATCGCCTCCAGCCGACCGATGTCCACCAGCACGCTGCGCGGGTCCCGTCCCTGCTGGACGACACCGGTGACGATGTCGCCCTCGCGCCCGGCGTACTCGCCGAAGGTGGCGTCCTCCTCGGCGTCCCGGAGTCGTTGCAGGATGACCTGCTTGGCGGTACCGGCGGCGATCCGGCCGAAGCCGGCGGGGGTGTCGTCGAACTCCCGGGGTTCGGGGCGCGGGGCTCCCGACCCGGCGCCGGGGGCGCCGCCCGCCTCGGCCCCGGCGTCGGCCCCGGCGTCGGCCCCGGTGTCGGCGTCGGGCAGGTCCTCGGGATCCTCCCGGGCCCACACCGTGACGTGGCCGGTGGTCCGGTCCAGTTCGACCCGGGCGTGCCGCCTGCTGCCCTCGGTGCGGTGGTAGGCGATGAGCAGCGCGGACTCGATCGCCTCCACCAGGACGTCGAAGGAGATCTCCTTCTCCCTGACCAGTCCCCGCAGGGCGCTCATGTCGATGTCCACGGCTATGCCTCCTCTTCCGGCATGTCCTTGCGGCTGAAGTCGACCTCGCCGCGCACCTGCTCGACCTCGGCGAAGGTGATCCGCCGGGGCTTGGGCCTGCGGCCCTTCTCCCCCGGGATCTCCAGATCAAGCCCTTCCTCGTCCAGCCCCAGCAGGCGGGCCGTGAAGGTCTCCCCCGAGATCGGCCGGATCCGCACCATCCGACCCACCGCGCGGCGGAAATGGCGCGGTTGCGTCAGAGGGCGGTCCACCCCCGGCGAGGTGACCTCCAGGACATACGGATCGGCACCCATCACGTCCTGCGCGTCCAGCAGCTCGGAGGCGGCGCGGCTCAGCTCGGCGCACTGGTCCAGCTGTACGCCCTCGTCGGTGTCGACGACCAACTGCAGGACCTGACGGCGACCGGCGCGGGTCAGGGTGAGGTCCTCCAGGTCCATGCCCTGCCGGGCGGCGAGCGGTTCCAACAACTCCCGCAGCCTGTCGATCTGGGTGGTGCTCATCCGGGTGACTCCTCGGCCGCGTCTGCTGTTGTCCTGCGTACTCCCGGGCCACCGTCCCGGTGCCGGTGGGACGTTTCGGGCCCGACGGAAAACACCCTATCGCCTGCGGGGGACCCGGCCGACCGCTGCGGGCGGGGTGTCCGCACCGGGCGGGGCGGGAG
>NZ_VKHS01000727.1 GCF_014141525.1 Streptomyces calidiresistens | reverse complement strand
CCCCGGCGGGATCCGGGCGATCGCGGGGACCGCCCGGATCCCGCCGGGGACCCGGGGCGGGCGGACGACACGGATCGCGCCGTCCGCGCGCCCCGGGGACGGGGTGTCCCGGCTCCGGCCGCCTACTTGACCACGGTGAGCGGAAGCAGTTTGCGCCCAGTGGGGCCGATTTGGATGGAGGTGTCCATTTGCGGACACACTCCGCAATCGAAGCAGGGGGACCAGCGGCAGTCCTCGACCTCGGTCTCGTCGAGGGCGTCCTGCCAGTCCTCCCACAGCCAGTCCTTGTCCAGACCGGAGTCGAGGTGGTCCCAGGGCAGGACCTCCTCGTAGCCGCGCTCGCGGGTGGTGTACCAGTCCACGTCCACGCCCTGCGGGGGCAGGGTGGCCTCGGCGCACTTCATCCACAGGTCGTAGGAGAAGTACTCGCGCCAGCCGTCGAAGCGGCCGCCGGCCTCCCAGACCGCGCGGATGACGGCACCGACCCGGCGGTCGCCGCGCGAGAGCAGGCCCTCGACGATGCCGGGCTTGCCGTCGTGGTAGCGGAAACCGATGGAGCGGCCGTACTTCTTGTCGCCGCGGATGCGCTCGCGCAGCTTCTCCAGGCGGGCGTCGGTCTCCTCGGCGGAGAGCTGCGGGGCCCACTGGAAGGGGGTGTGCGGTTTGGGGACGAAGCCGCCGATGGAGACGGTGCAGCGGATGTCGTTGGAGCCGGAGACCTCGCGGCCCTTGGCGATCACCCGGGTCGCCATGTCGGCGATCTGGAGCACGTCCTCGTCGGTCTCGGTGGGCAGCCCGCACATGAAGTAGAGCTTGACCTGCCGCCAGCCGTTGCCGTACGCGGTGGCGACGGTGCGGATCAGGTCCTCCTCCGAGACCATCTTGTTGATGACCTTGCGGATGCGCTCCGAGCCGCCCTCGGGGGCGAAGGTCAGGCCGGAGCGGCGGCCGTTGCGGGTCAGCTCGTTGGCCAGGTCGATGTTGAAGGCGTCGACCCGGGTGGAGGGCAGCGAGAGGCCGATCTTCTCCTCCTCGTAGCGGTCCGCCAGGCCCTTGGCCACGTCGGCGATCTCGCTGTGGTCGGCGGAGGAGAGGGAGAGCAGGCCGACCTCCTCGAAGCCGGTGTTGCGCAGGCCCTTGTCGACCATGTCGCCGATGCCGGTGATGGAGCGCTCGCGAACCGGTCGGGTGATCATCCCGGCCTGGCAGAAGCGGCAGCCGCGGGTGCAGCCGCGGAAGATCTCCACCGACATCCGCTCGTGGACGGTCTCGGCGAGCGGGACCAGCGGCTGCTTGGGGTAGGGCCACTCGTCGAGGTCCATCACGGTGTGCTTGGACACCCGCCAGGGCACGCCCGGACGGTTGGGAACCACCCGGGAGATCCGGCCGTCGGCGAGGTACTCCACGTCGTGGAAGCGCGGCACGTAGACCCCGCCGGTGCGCGCGAGACGGAACAGCAGTTCCTCCCGCCCGCCGGGGCGGCCCTCCTCCTTCCAGGCCCGGACGATGTCCGTCATCTCCAGCACGATCTGCTCGCCGTCGCCGAGGACCGCGCAGTCGATGAAGTCGGCGATCGGCTCGGGGTTGAAGGCGGCGTGCCCGCCGGCGACCACCACGGGGTGGTCCTGCGTGCGGTCCACCGCGTCCAGCGGGATGCCGGCCAGGTCCAGGGCGGTGAGCAGGTTGGTGTAGCCCAGCTCGGTGGAGAAGGAGACGCCGAAGAGGTCGAAGGCGGACACCGGACGGTGCGCGTCCACGGTGAACTGCGGGAGGTCGTGCTCCCGCATGAGCTTCTCCAGGTCGGGCCAGACGCTGTAGGTGCGTTCGGCCAGGACTCCCTCGCGCTCGTTGAGGATCTCGTAGAGGATCATGACGCCCTGGTTGGGCAGACCGACCTCGTAGGCGTCCGGGTACATGAGGGCCCAGCGGACGTCACAGGAGTCCCAGTCCTTGACGGTGGAGTTCAACTCGCCGCCGACGTACTGGATCGGCTTCTGGACGTGCGGGAGGAGGGCCTCCAGGCGCGGGAAGACCGACTCGACTGGCATGGGGGACACTTTCGGGACGGGGTCGGGGTGCGGCACGGACGAGCCGTGGACGGCCGTCGGTCGCCGACGGCCGTGACCCGGCGGGGCGCCGGCGCCGCGGGCGGGGACCGACGGGTGCCGGACGGCCCTTGCCCATTCAGCGTACCGGGCCCGGGGCCGGCGGGACGCCGTACGCCTCCTCCACCGTGCACAGGACCCGCTCCGTCTCGCGGGCCCGGGCGGTCTCCCGGCCGTGGAGCACGCCGTGGGTGAAGGCCGACTCGCCGGCCGCCTCGGCCTCCCGGGCCAGGTGGAGGAGCGTCTCGCGGGCCAGGACGCCGTCCTGGCGGTCGCCCAGGAGGTCCTGGATGCGGCGGAACCGGGCGGCCTCGTCGCGGGCGGCGCGGCCCAGGGCCGGCTCGGCGGCCTCCGCGGCGTAGCGGGCGCGTTTGGCGGCCCGTCGGGCGCGGTGCCAGGCGGCGTCGCGGTCGGGGCCCTCGGGAACGCCCCGGGCGGTGGCCAGCAGCCCGGCGCAGCGTTCCCGCTCGCGGCGCAGGGCGCGGTCCAGGACGGGGCGGGCCGGTCGGTGGGCGTCGGGGAGGAGCGGCGGGTCCCCCAGCAGGGCGGTCAGCTCCTCCACGAGGGCGGTGTGACGGTGCTCGTCCAGGGCCGGCACGAGGCCCGGGGGGTCGGGGTTCGGCGCGGTCCCACCGGGCTCGTC
>NZ_VKHS01000726.1 GCF_014141525.1 Streptomyces calidiresistens | reverse complement strand
CCGCCCACCTCCGCCGGTGTCCTCGGTGCCCCCGAGATGTCCCCGCTGACCGAGGCCGGTCTGACCGCGGTGCGGGCCCCCGCCCCGTGGGAGACGGAGGACGACGCCTACCCGGGGGCACCGATCCGCCGGATCTCGGCCCGGCTGGTGGACGGTCTCCTGCCGGTCGCCGCCGCGGCGGCGGTGGCGCTGCCCTTCGTGGAGCCCGCCCGCGACCACATCGAGGCGAAGATCGCCGCGGTGGAGTCGGCGGGGGTGACCGAGGACGTCTGGCTGGTGGACGGCACCACCGGCCCCTGGCTCGCCCTCGTGCTCGGGGTGTTCCTGCTGGTCGGTTTCCTGGTGGAGGCCCTGCCCACCGCGCTGTGGGGACGCACCCCGGGCAAGGCCCTGTGCGGCCTGCGGGTGGTGGACATGGGGACCCGGGACCGCCCGGGGATCGGGGCGGCGGTGATCCGCTGGTTCACCCACACCGTGCTGTGGTGGTCGGTGATCGGGCTGATCGGCGTGGTGCTCGCCCTGTTCGACCGGCCGTGGCGCCAGGGGTGGCACGACCGGGCCGCCCGCACCTTCGTGGCGGGACGCCGACCCGCCCGGCCGCGTCGTACCGCCGGGGCCGGTTGACCCGGTCGGTCGAACCGTTCCCCCGGTTGACCCGCGCGGCGTGCGCGGTGCGGCGCCGCGGGATGCACTCGGGGCATGAGCGACGAGCAGCCCCCCTCCGGGCCCGAGCCGGAACGGGACCCCCTGCGCAAGCCGCCCCCCGGTCCGCAACCGGGGGGCGGCGGCAGCGGCGGACCGGCCGGGGGTCCCCCCGGTGGCTCCGGGTACGGCGGTGCGGGATACGGTCCGCCCCCGCCGCCCGGGCCCGGATACGGACCCGGCTTCGGCGCGCCGGGCGACGCCTACGCCCACAACCCCTACGGCGGCCCCGGCGGCGCCCGCGACCCCCTGGAGGGGATGCCGCCGCTCGCCCCGCTCGGCCGTCGGTTCCTCGCCCGGGTGGTGGACTGGCTGGTCGTCGCCATCCCGGTCGGCCTCATCACCCTGCCGTGGGCGCTCGACGGCGACGGCGGGTTCCCCGGCACGGGGGGACTGCTCTATCTGCTGGTGTACTTCGTGTACGAGGGGCTGATGCTCACCAACCGGGGCCAGACGCTGGGCAAGATGCTGCTCGGGATCCGGGTGGCGATGCTCGACAACGGCGCCGTCCCGGCCGGCAACCCCGGCTGGTTCCGCGCGGCCGTGTACTCACTGCCCCAGTTGGTGCCCTGCCTCGGCACGCTCTTCTGGCTGTGGAACGTCCTCAGCTGTACCTGGGACCGTCCCTACCGGCAGTGCGTGCACGACAAGGCGGCCCGGACGGTGGTCGTCCGAGCCGGGTGAGGCCGGGGCCCGGGGTCGGGGAGGCCGTACGACCTCCCCGACCCCGAACGCTCAGACCCGTACGGCGCGCGGCCGTTCGGCGTCGATCCGTCCGGTTCCCTTCGGGGCCCCGGCGGGGCGCGGCTCGGCGACGGCGGCCGGAGCCGTCCGGGCGCCGGCCCGCAGTCCCGGCCGCACGGCGACCAGCACGCCGAGCGTCAGCGCGACGACCGTCATCGCGCCGACCGCCCAGCCGGGTGCCGAGGGGAAGAGGAGAACCATCAGGAGGGTGGAGCCGATGACGGCGGCCGACCCGTGGACGACCTGCGCGGGACTCGGATGCGGCATGGCGGATTCCGTCCTGGGGGGATGAGGGTGCACGGCGGCCGACCGGAGGGGGTCCCGGTCGGGCCCTACGGGCCTCGATGCCCGTGGGGGAGCGGCGGTAAGCGTGCGCCGATCCGTGCGGCGGGTGCACGGGGGGGCGCACGGCATCACGTTCCAACAGGATCTCCACGCACGGTAGTTGCCCGGGTGTCGGGGAGCAAGGCGGTGCTCGGTCCCCGGACGGTGACGGACGCCCCGGGACTTTCGTCCCCATTCCGGGGGATCCCTCCGGAGCGGGTGTTTGCGCAGGTCGGGGCCGGGTGTGAGAAAGACCCTGGCGGTGGGGACGGGATCCGGCCAGGATGTGGCGGTCGGCGCGGGAGCCGGTGCCGTGCGACCCGGTCGCACGGCCCGGGCGTGCCGCGTGACGATCGGAAGGAGCGTGCCGTGCCCGATGGTGGATGGGTCCGTCAGCCGGACGGCAGTGTCGTGGTGGCGCTGTCCCTGCCCCGCCCCGGAACGGGGTCCGGGGTGCGCCCCGACGGCGCCGGGCAGGAGCGGGTGCGGGTGCTGGTGCACGCCCGCAATCGCGCCCGGGCCCTGACCCGCCTGCGCAACCTCGGGTTGCGGGCGGTCTACCTGCGGGGCAACGCCTCACCGCCCACGCCGGACGAGATCACGGCGGTGCTGCACCACCCCGAGGGGTTGCTCTGGCGGTGCCGCGCCGCCCACCCGGCCGAGCCCTGGCGGCCGATGGGTGCCCTGTTGCGGGCCCGCTGAGCCGTACCCCCGCCGGGAACGGCGGGGGAGTGGGCGGGCGGACGGGCCCGCCCGAGCCGCTCCCCTCCCGGGGCCCGCGGGGAGTGGCCGCGCCGGGCCGGGCCCGTACGGGCGCGGTGGTTTCCCGCCCCGGGCCGCTTCCGGGTGCCGACGGGGTGTTCGGGCCGCCGGTGCCCGCCCGGCTCCCGGTCACCGGCCCGGGGGAGGGCGCATTCCGGCTCCCCGCCGGGTGGTGGGGTCGGTCGCCCTCCGGGACGCCCCCGGCCCCCCCCGGCTC
>NZ_VKHS01000725.1 GCF_014141525.1 Streptomyces calidiresistens | reverse complement strand
CACCAGCGTCACCAGGCCCCCGCCCACCGCCACCCCGATCGGCATGACTCCCCAGCCCATCGTCCGGTAGGCGCTGTTCACCCGGCCCAGGAGATCGTCGGGGATGATCGTCTGCCGCAGGGTGACGGTGATCACGTTCCACAACGCCGCCGAGGCGCCCGCGAGCACGGAGGCCGAGGCCACCACCCACGGGTTGGAGGTCAGGCCGGTGACCGTGAAGGTCAGGGCGAAGATCGCGGCGCTGACCCGCAGGCTGAGCGAGGGCCCGAGCAGGGCACCGACCCGGGCCGCGCCGAAACTGCCGATCAGGGCACCGACCGCGCCGGCCGATCCGAGCATCGCGAAGGCGACGGGGCCGACGTCCAGTACCTCCTGCGCGAAGAGCACGAAGACCGCGAAGGCGGCCGAGGACATGAAGTTCGACCAGGCCAGGGCGACGGCCAGGGAGCGCAGCATCCGGTGCCGCCACAGCCATCCGAGGCCGACGGCGATCTCGGTCCGCATCGAGGCGCGGGGAGCCGGACCGGCCGGCGGTCCGGAGGGCACCGGCCCCGCCGGGGAGGGGACGGGGTCGGGCGCGGGGCCCGTCGCCGGACCGCCGGGCGTGCCGTCCCCGGGGGCGGCGGCCCCCGACGCGGCGGTCCGGTCCCCCGGCCGGAAGGAACCGCGCAGGGTGAGCAGGAGCAGCACGGAGACGACGGCGGCGGTCGCGTCGAAGAGGAAGGGCAGGGTGAGGGAGATCCCGATGAGGAGGCCGGTCACCGGCCGCCCCACGAACTCCCCGAGCACCATCTGGGCCCCCATCAGTCGACCGTTGGCGGCCCGCAGCCGGTCCCTGGCCACCACGGCGGGAACGAGCACCTGGGTGGTGTTGTCGAAGACCACCTCGCACAGCCCCAGCGCCAGGGCCAGCAGGAACAGGGCCGGCAGGCCCATCGCCCCCGCCCACACCAGGAGCCCGGCGACCAACAGGACGGCCGCACGGCCGACGTTGGCCCACACCATCAGCAGGCGGCGGTCGAAGCGGTCGGCCCACACCCCGGCGGGCAGCGGGAAGATCAGCCACGGCAATCGCACCGCGACCCCCATCAGCGCGACGAGAAAGGCGCTGTCGGTGAGGGTGGTGGTCAGCCAGGGGATCGCGACGATCATCACCCCGTCCCCGATCTTGGAGACGGCGACGGCGGCCCACAGGCGCCGGTAGGGGGCGCCGAGCCCGCGCGGGGGGCCCGCCCCGGGGGCTCCGGGTCCCGATCCGCCGGTTCCGTCCCGGTCGGGGTCCGCGCCCGTCCCGGCGGACGCGGCCCCCGACCGACCGCCCGACGCACCGTCCCCCGCGCTCGTCCCGTCGGCTCCCTCGCCCATGATCCGCTCCCTTTCCTCGCCGTGCCCCACCGGGCGGCCGGGGAGACACCGGACGCGCCGGTCGACCACCCCGTGCCGCCGGCCTCCCGGTGCCGCGTCGGCCGACGTCCGCCCCGCCGCGGCCTGCGGCGCGTCGTCGGAGGGTGCTCCCCGCGGGGTGAACGTCGGCCGATGCGACCCTAGGCAATCGGTTTCCGCGGAGTCCACGGGGTTTCCCCGCCCGGGTCCCCGCCGGCCGCCGCGGCGAGCGGGCCCGCGACCGGCACACCGTCCCGCCACACACCCGCGACCAGTGGGACGCCGGGACGGTAGGCGAGGTGGACCGCGGAGGGCGCGTCGAGCACCAGCAGATCGGCCCTGGACCCGGGAACCAGCCTCCCGACATCGGTGCGGCGCAGGGCGGCGGCCCCGCCGGCGGTGGCGGCGTGGATCGCCTCGTCGGGTGTCATGCCCATCTCGCGGACCGCCACGGCGACACAGAAGGCCATCGAACTGGTGTAGGAGGAGCCGGGGTTGCAGTCCGTGGAGAGCGCGACCGGCACCCCGGCGTCCAGCAGTCGGCGGGCGTCCGGGTAGGGCGAGCGGGTGGAGAACTCGCAGCCGGGCAGCAGGCAGGCGACGGTCGGTTCGGGGCGGCCGGCGGCGTCGGCGAGATCGTCCACGTCGGCGTCGGTGAGGTGGGTGCAGTGGTCCACCGAGGCCGCCCCCAGCTCCACGCCGAGCCGCACACCGGGGCCGGGGCCGAGCTGCCCGGCGTGGATCCGGGGGACCAGGCCCCGTCGGACGCCGGCGGTGAGGATCTCGCGCGACCGGTCGCCGTCGAAGGCGCCGCGCTCGCAGAAGACGTCGATCCACCGGGCGTGCGGGGCGCAGGCGTCGAGCATCGGGCCGGTGACCAGGGCGACGTACGCGTCCGGGTCCTCGCGGTGTTCGGGGGCCGGGACGTGCGCGCCGAGGAAGGTGACCTCCTCGGTCCGGGCGGCGGCCAGACGCAGGGCGCGGGCCTCGTCCCCCACCGTCAACCCGTAGCCGGACTTGGTCTCGACGGTGGTGGTGCCCTGGCGCAGGAGTTCCGCCAGGTGCCGGTCGAGGCCGGCGGCGAGTTCGGCGTCGGAGGCGGCCCGGGTGGCGGCGACGGTGGTGCGGATGCCGCCGGCGGCGTAGGGGCGACCGGCCATGCGGGCGCGGAACTCCTCGGTGCGGTCCCCGGCGAAGAGGAGATGGGTGTGGGAGTCCACGAAGCCGGGGAGGACCGCGCGCCCCCCGACATCGAGGCGACTGTCGGTGGCGGGTGCTTCACTTTCGGTACCGGTCCACACGACGCGGCCGTCCTCGATGACGAGCGCGGCACGGCGGAGGATGCCGAGCGGGCCGGATGCCGGGGAGG
>NZ_VKHS01000724.1 GCF_014141525.1 Streptomyces calidiresistens | reverse complement strand
GGGGTGGGAGTGAACGGGTCCGCCCCCCGGACCGGCCTCATCCCGGCGCGCTGAACCCCCCGGGGCGCGAGGACACGCTTTCCGGTGCGCCGGCCCCCGGCCCGGACCGGTCCTCCGGAGCGGGTCCGGCCGTCACCGGGGGCGCCCCCGGGGGAGCGAACCCGGGCCCGGCGGACGGGGCAGCCGCCCCCGAAGCCCCGGCGGGCGGCACCACCGCCCCGGGTGCCGGGGGAACACCCCCGCCGGGAGCGGCGAACGACCCGGCCGGGGCACCCGGCACACCGGGCCCCCCGGAGCCGGCGACGGCCCCCCGCAACTCCGGCGGCACCGGCCGATCCCGGAACGTACGCGCGATCTCCCGCCGCTGCCGTTCCCCCGCCACCGCCGCCAGGTAGGAGGCCGGGTGCTCGCCGGGCGGCGGCGGGGAACCCAGCCTCGCCGCCAACTCGTCGGCCAACCCCACCCCCATCGACCACGAGACCCCGGGGTCCAGCTTCGGCAGCCGGGTGAGGTACTGACGAATCGCCAGCCACATCCCGTCCGGCACGTTCGACAGGTCCAACGCCGCGAACCGGTCCGCCAGATGCGGCGGCGGTGGCGGCAGCACGGTCGTCCGACCGGTGGGAATCCGCTCCCGCACCACCAGCGTCCCCGCGAAGACGTCTCCCAGCCGCCGACCGCGTGCGGAGACCAGGGAGGCGATGGTGGCGATCACGCCGAAGGTCGCCAGGATCTCCAGGAAACCGATCAGCGCCCGGACGAAGGCGTGCCGGAAGCGAATGGGTCCGCCGTCGTCCCGCACCACGCGCAGCCCCAGCGCCAGCTTGCCGAGCGACCGCCCCTGGCTCAACGTCTCCACGGCCATCGGCACCCCGATGAGCACCAGCACCAGCATCGCCACCTGCACGGCGGCCAGGGCGGCCCCGCCCAGGGCGACGACCTGACTGGTCACCAGGAGCGAGAGCAGGACGTAGGCGGTCACCAGGACCGCCAGATCGAGGGCGACGGCGATGGCCCGGCTCGGCAGTTTGGCCGGTTGCAGCCCGAGCACCACCGCGTCGCCGGTGACCAACTGGTTCATCGTCCTCGGACCCCTCCCGTCGTGGTCCGCCGGGCCGGTCGGGCGCCCGACGGTCGAGCCACGACCGCCCGCGATCCCCGGGGCGGGGCGGGGCGGCGTCGTCTCCAGTCTGCCGTTCCGGACCCCGGCCCGCCGCACCACCCCGGGCGGAGCGTCCCGGACCGGACAACAACCGGGTGTCGTTCGCCCGGTCCGCTCGACATCCACCCCGGTCGTTCTGAGAAGGTCGGGGACATGGACCTCGATGTGTTCGTCGCCGCCCACCGGGCCGAGTGGGACCGTCTCGACCAGTTGCAGCGCCGTCGCCGTCGCCTCACCGGCGCCGAGGCGGACGAGATGGTCGCGCTGTACCAGCGCACCGCGACGCACCTGTCCATGCTGCGCGCGCAGGCCCCCGACCCGGTGGTGATGAACCGCCTCACCACCCTCGTCGCCCGCGCGCGCAGCGGAGTGGTCGGGGCCCGCCGCTCGACCTGGGGGGACGCGGTCCACTACTTCACCGCCGGCTTCCCCGCCGCCTGCTACCGCACCCGGACCTGGTGGGTGCCCACCGCCTTCGCCTTCATCCTGGTGACGGTGCTGGTGGGGTGGTGGATCGCGGCCTCGCCCGAGGTGCAGGCGAGCATCGGGGCGCCGGAGGAACTCCGGGAGATGACCCGGCCCGGCGGGGCCTACGAGACCTACTACACCGAGAGCGCGGCGGCGGCCTTCTCCGCGCAGGTGTGGACGAACAACGCCTGGGTCGCGGCCATCTCGCTCGCCTTCGGGGTCCTGTTGGGCATCCCGGTGATCTGGGTGCTGCTGCTCAACGCGGTGAACGTCGGCATCGGCCTCGGGTTGATGGCCGCCGCCGGGCGGCTGGACGTCTTCCTGGGGCTGATCCTCCCGCACGGCCTGCTGGAGCTGACGGCGGTCTTCGTGGCGGCGGGAGTGGGCCTGCGCCTGGGATGGACGGTGATCGATCCGGGGCCGCGCAGTCGCCGGGTCGCCCTCGCGACCGAGGGACGTGCGGCGCTGGGCATGGCGATCGGCCTCATGGTCGTGCTCTTCGTGTCGGGCCTCATCGAGGGATTCGTGACCCCCTCGGGTCTGCCCACCTGGGCCCGCATCACGATCGGCGTGGTGGCCCTGGTCGCCTTCCTCCTCTACGTCTTCGTGGTGGGTCGCCGGGCGGCGGAGGCGGGCGAGACGGGGGACACGCAGGCCGCGGACGTCGGGGACCGCCTCCCCGAGGTGGCCTGAGCGGCGGGCCGGTCGCTCTCCCCGGACACGGGCGAGCCGGTTCCGACTCCCGGGCCGGCCGCACTTGACACGTCCGTGGTGGATCCGTAAGTTGTATCGAGCTGCCACTGACGCGGAGGCCGAGCCCCGCATGTCGGTGGCGCGCGTGTCCCCCGGGTTGGTTTACCGGGTGGGACCGTCACCTTCGCGGGACAAACTCCTCGAACGATCCGGATCGGGTCGTCGTCTTCGCACGTGTGCGGATGCGTCGGGTCGCGGTATTGCCGTGCATTCGTGTGTCCGGGTGCGGAAATGGCTCCGGGTCCGATTTTGAATCGGGCGGGGGAATGTTCTACGGTGGTGGCAACGCCGGAGGGCGCAAAGCTCGCGCCGGAGGGCGGTAAAACACTCGAACTCCCGCCGACCGGGAGCCGGATCCGAGGGAAATCGG
>NZ_VKHS01000723.1 GCF_014141525.1 Streptomyces calidiresistens | reverse complement strand
CGGCGCCACCCCGCCCGTTCCCCAGCCCGAGCACCGCAC
Source organism: Streptomyces calidiresistens (assembly GCF_014141525.1). Lineage (GTDB taxonomy): Bacteria > Actinomycetota > Actinomycetes > Streptomycetales > Streptomycetaceae > Streptomyces > Streptomyces calidiresistens. The sequence continues at coordinate 2,733 of NZ_VKHS01000723.1, read as the reverse complement.
CGTCCCCGCCTGGGCCTCCGGCATCGCGGTCGCCTCCATCGGCATCGGCGCCGGAGCCACCGGCCTCGGCTGCGGCGCCTGGCTGGTCCTGCACGGCCTGTCCGCCATCACCATCTGGGGCGTCGCGGCCATCGCCGCCCCCTTCATCGGCGTCGCCGCCGCGGCCGCCGCGATCGGCGCCGTCCTCTCCCGCATCCGCGCCGCCGGGGCCGCGACGCATGTGCACGCCGATGCCATTCACCACACCGAAATCCACACCCGTGCCGTGATCGCCCGCAACCGCATCACCGGCCCCTGACCCCACCACCCCGTTCCCCGCCTCGCCGACCCTCGGGAGACCCGCTGTGTGGCAGACACTCATCGCCGTGCTCGGCACCCTCGCCGGAGCCGTCACCACCCACCTCCTCGGAGCCCGCGCCGCCCGCCGCGCGACCCTGCGCCGCGACCAGCTGGCCGCCGTCACATCCCTCGCCGCCGCACTCGCCGACCACCGCCGGGCCATGTGGGTGCTCAAGGCCGCGGAAGTCTCCGGCGCGCCGGAGACCCGGCGCCTCGAGGCACTGGAGACCACGCACACCACCCGATCCGCCATCACCGCCCCGGCCATCGCCGTGCGCGTCATCCTCCCGGCCGCCGTGGACACCGCCGCCCGGTCCGCCATCGCGGCCACCTACGCGATCCGCGACGCGGCCGACGCCGCTGACCTCGCCGACCGCCGCCAGGTCGCGCTCGCCGCGGCCGAGGAGTTCGGCACCGCCGCTTCCGCCTACCTGCGCCGCCACACCTGACCGGCCACCCCGTCCCGCCACCGGCCCCACCCCCGCACCCCGGGGTGGTCTCCGGTGGCGCGGGCAGGGCCGCCGGCCCCGCACCACGCACCACCCGTTCCACGCATCCAGCCGACCCGGGAGGACCCGTGCCCACCACCGACACCGCGACCGACACCCCGACCACCGGCCCCGTGCTCGCCCCCGAGGCGATCGAGCTCCAGGCCGTGCACTACGGCACCCCGGTCATCTGCCTGGGCGAGGACGGGGACGTCCTCCTGGCCGTCACGTCCGACGTCCGGCGCGCGGTCGCCGCCTGGTCCCGGATGCAGCGCTACGACAGCGGCGAGCGCCTGGCCGTGTGGGCCGGCCTGGTCCCCCCGCCCTGCCCGTTCGACCCCGAGTGCGGCTGCGACCAGGAGGAGTGGGAGCCGCTGCCCGCCCCCACGGTTGAGCACCAGCACGTCGTGTTCCTCGGGCCCCCGCCCGGGGCCGGCCCGGACGAGGACTACGAGTTCTACCGGCCCGCCACCGCCGACACCCCCGGCGCGATCCGCGTGGTGGTGGCGACCCGATGAGCCTCCCCGTCTACGACTGGGGCACCGCCCCGGCCCACCTGATGACCCGCCGCCAGCTGCGGGGCGCCGGGCTGAGGCCGGGCGGGCACGACCCCGTCGCCATCCTGCGCTGCCGTGCCTGCCACGCCCGCCCCGCACGGACATGCATCCGCCCGGCGTGGCTCTACGACGCCCGCCTGGCCGTGCCCAAGCGCACGCCGACCCTGCGCCAGGAGGAAGCACTGGACCGCGCGATGGCCGCGCGGCAGACCTGCCAGGGGTGCGGGATCCGGCAGCCGCACTGCCTGCCCCGTCACGACCGGCGGTGCGCCGGCTGCGCGGCCGGGGACCTGGCGGTTGCCGCATGAGCCCCGACGCCCCGCTGCTGACCTGGCGCGACCCCCGCCACTACGACCACCGGGGCGACCGCCCCTGCGTCCTGTGCGGCCGGCCCACCCCGCTCCGCTCCCACCAGGGCGAGCCCGCACACAAAGCGTGCGCGGAACGGTGGGCCGGTGATCACCCGGGCGACACCCGGTTCGTGTCCGACCCGCCCGGTCGCGCCCGTATCCACGCCTGACACGACAAGGGGCCCGGTGGTTGCCGGGCCCCGGCACGCCCCGAAACCCACCGACCCCACGGAAGGGAACCATCCGTGCTCCCACGCCTCACCGACTCCGACATCACCGTCACCGACGGCTTCTGCGGAGGCGGCGGCTCCAGCGTCGGCGCCCGCCTCGCCGGAGCCCGGGTCCGCCTGGCCCTGAACCACTGGCCCCTGGCCGTCGACGTCCACAACGAAAACCACCCCGACACCGACCACGACTGCGCCGACATCAGCCAGGTCGACCCCCGCCGCTACCCCACCACCACCATCGCCTGGTGGTCCCCCTCCTGCACCCACCACACCAACGCCCGAGGCCGCCGCCGCCACATCGACGCCACCCCCGACCTCTTCGGCGAAACCCTCCCCGACGAAGCCGCCGACCGCTCCCGCGCCACCATGTGGGACGTCGTCCGCTTCACCGAACACCACCGCTACCGCACCGTCATCGTCGAGAACGTCATCGAAGCCCGCGAGTGGATCCTGTGGCCCGCCTGGCTCACCGCCATGACCGCCCTCGGATACCGCCACCGCACCGTCTACCTCAACTCCATGCACGCCACCGCCGCCGGCCCCGGCGCACCCCAATCCCGCGACCGCCTCTACATCGTGTTCTGGCGCAACGCGGACCCCGCACCCGACCTCGACACCTGGACCCGCCCCACCGCCCACTGCACCGCCTGCGGCCGAACCGCCCGCGCCGCCCAGGCCTGGAAGACCCACCGCACCCACGGCCGATACCGCTGGCAGTACACCTGGCGCTGCCCCACCCCCCGCTGCCACCGGGAAGTACACCCCACCGTCC
>NZ_VKHS01000722.1 GCF_014141525.1 Streptomyces calidiresistens | reverse complement strand
GGGTTTCCGGGGCACCCCGCCCCCGCCCGGGGGCGGGGTGCCCCGGGGTCGGCACGGGCGGCCTCCGGGATCGATCCCGACGGGAGCCCGGAACTTCGCAGTCGAGAGGCGCCCCCGCGGACGAGCCGACCGGTGAACGGCGTCGCGCGGACGAGGCGGGCCCCGGGCCCGCCGGGATCTCCGGGCACCACACCACGGCTTCTCCCGCGACGGAGCCGCGTGCCACCCGAGCGGCCCGGCCGAACCGTGGACGGCCCCGGGTTCCCCCGCCCCTCTCCCGGCACCCGCCGCCAGGGCCTCCGCACGGTGTGCCCGGCCCGGTGATCGTGGTGCCCGACGCACCCCTGCTTCCCCGCCTCGCGCGGTTCGCCACGGGGCCGGAGCCGCCGTGCGCCCCGGCGCCCCGGGGAACGGGGCGGGACGGCCGGCCCTCCCGGCCGGTGCCCGCCCCGCCTCCTCAGCCGGTGCGGAAGGACACGAAGTCGCAGAGGGCGTCGAGGGTGTGACGGGCCGGCAACGCCGGCAGGGACGCGAGCGCGGCCCTGGCCCCCGCCAACCGCTCGTGCATGAGTGCCTCCGCACGGGCGGTGGCCCGCGAGACGGAGAAGAGTTCGAGAACGCGGAGGTGCCGGTCGGCCTCGTCGGTGGGCCCGGCCGCGAGCAGCTCGCGCAGCTCGGCGTCGCGCGGATCGTCGTCCTCCAGGGCGAGCAGCACCGGGAGGCTGGAGACCCCGGCGAGCAGGTCCTTGCCCCGCTCCTTGCCCGTCAGCCCCTCCGGGGAGGCGAGGTCCAGCAGGTCGTCGGCGATCTGGAACGCGACGCCGAACTGCTCGCCGTACTCGATGAGGGCGTCCACGACCACCCGGGGCGCACCGGCCTGGAGGGCCCCGGCCCCCGGCGCCATGGCCAACAGCGCCGCGGTCTTTCCGGCGATCACCCGGAAGTAGTGCTCCACGGGGTTCTCCTCCGGCCCGGGACCGGCGAGTTCACGCATCTGCCCCGTGATGAGCCGGTTGGCCGTGCCGGCGTTGAGGTCGATCACACCGGGCTCCAGCCCGGCGGCGATCCGGGCGGCCCGGGCCAACAACCAGTTCCCGCCCAGGACGGCCATCCGGTCGCCCCACAGGACGTTGGCGCTGGAGACACCGTGCCGGACGGCGGCCCGGTCCACCACGTCGTCGTGGTACAGCGAGGCGATGTGGACGAGTTCGGCCACGACGGCCGCCCGAACCACACCCTCCCTCGACGGGTCGCCGAACTCCGCGGCGAGCAGCGCCAGAAGCGTCCGCAGCCGCTTGCCGCCGGTCGTCGTCAGATGCCCCGTGAGGTCGGCCACCCGGGGATCGGGGGTGTCCCGGGAGCAGTCCCGAAGACATCGCTCCGCGGCGGCCAGCGCCTCCTCCAGGCGGCGCCGGAAAGCCGGCTCGTTCGGACCGAGCCGGCTCAGCAGCACGGAGGAGTACACGGAGGAATAGGGGAGAGGGCCGTACGGTGAGGCCGGTATCGGAGCCTCGTACAGCTGCTCTGCGGTCACGAGGAAACCCATCCTGTCGGTCCCGGGGGCGGAAGGGCGGTCGGTTGTCTTCCGCCCCGACCCTCGCAGCGCGCCGGCCGGGCGACAACCGAACTGACATGAAGGTGCCACGGTCCGTTCCGCCCCCCACGGGGCCGGCGGCGGAGCGGCGGTACCGACCCCGGGGCGGGGGATCCGGCGAGCGGGGTCCGGCGGTGTGGAACAGTCCCTACGATCGGCGGCGTGGAACCACTCTCCGTACTCCTGATAGCCGGGGTCACCGCCCTCCTCGGACCGATGATCATGGCCATCATGGCCCGCAGACTGCTCGGACTGCGGATCGGCAGGGTTCGCGCCCTCCTCACCGGATGCGTGGGACTGTTGGTCGCCGGGATCGTCGGCACCCCGATGGGCCCCGAGGCGAGCCGCACCCCCCTGGTGACCGTGCAACTCGGCGCGGCCCTGATCGCCGCCATGATCTTCCTGGCGGTCTCCGAGGCCATGGTGCCCAGCGGGTCGGTGCGCGGAGTGGTCCGCTGGCCCGGTGCCCTGCGCCGCAGGCTGGCCCGCAGCCGGCGCTACACGCAACTCAGCGGGATCGCCGTGCGGCACGGACTGCGCCGCTTCCTGACCGGCCGGCCCCGGCGCACCGCCACCAGCCCGCAGGAGCAGGCGGAACTGGCCCGTTCCCTGAGGCTCGCCCTGGAGGAGGCGGGAGCCACCTTCGTGAAACTGGGCCAGGTGCTCTCCTCCCGCTACGACCTGCTGCCGGACGTGTTCGTGGAGGAGCTCAGCTCGCTCCAGCACGAGGTCGCCCCCGAACCATGGCCCGACATCGAGCGGCTCCTGACCGAGGAACTGGGAGCCCCGCCCGCGGAGGTGTTCGCGCACTTCGACCCCGAGCCGCTGGCGGCCGGATCCATGGCCCAGGTCCACCGGGCCCGGCTGCGCGACGGTCACGCGGTGGCCGTCAAGGTCCAGCGCCCGGGCGCCCGTCGGATCGTGGAACGCGACCTGGACATCCTCTTCCGGCTCAGCGACACACTGGAACGACACACCACGTGGGGCCGGACGGTCGGCTCCCGCGAACTGGCCAGGGGATTCGCCGAGTCGCTCCACGAGGAACTGGACTTCCGCACCGAGGCGCGCAACACCGCGGCCGTGGCGGCGAACACCACCCCCGCCGCCGGGAACGGCACCGCCGGCACCACGGCCGACGGCACCGGGGAGGGCGCGGGGACCCCACCCCCGGGTACCACCC
>NZ_VKHS01000721.1 GCF_014141525.1 Streptomyces calidiresistens | reverse complement strand
CGCCAGGTGTCGGCCCGTCCCCGGGCGGGGACGGGCCGACACCTGGCGGGGGACCATCGGGGCCGTCCACCAGGAGACGGTTGAGGCCCAGCAGGCCGGCGCATCCGACGGCGCCGAGGAGGGAGCGGCGCCCCGGCAGGGTGCGCCACTTACCGGACGACTTGTCAGATGACCCATTTGTCATACCTTACTGTTCTCATGTTGGCTGCTCGGAGAAATCACACCACGCGGGCCCTCCGGTGGGCCGCACCCGATCGGGTGCGGCCCACCGGAGGGCCCGCGTGACACCGCCCCCGCCGGATCGCGCGTCCGGCGGGGGCGGTGGGGTCCGACGGGGCCGTCCGCCCCGCAGCGGTCAGCCCCGCTTCCCGGCCCGCTCCTCCGCCACGGCCAGGATCTCCGTGACCCGGGCGCCGAAGCGCACGTCGCACGGGTGCGGCTCACCGCCGCGCGCCGCCTCCGACAACGCGCCGATCGCCCGCCCGAAGGCGAGCGGGGCCACCCCCCGGTCCCGCTCCGGGAGCCGGACCGCCCCGGCCGGACCCCGCAACTCGGCCTCCACGACCGCCGCCTCCGGGGGTACGGTGAGGCTCAGGGTGACCGTCGAGACGGCACCGCCCACGTGCGGCAGCAACAGGTTGACGGTGTCCCCCGGACCGCGCACCGCCGCGATCCGATCGACATCGGTGACATCCCCCAGTACCGGGAGCAGCACCGACAGGATGTGCGGCCCCACGTCCCACAGCGCACCGCGCTCCCGCCGCCACGGGGAGGCCGAGTAGGCGCTCTCCCTGCCGCCCAGCACCGCCGAGAGCCACTGGGCCCGTGCCGTCAGCCAACCGCCGACCTCCCGCTGCTCGGCGATCCACTCGGCGGGCTCCGGGGCGAAGCGCAGGGTGAAGAAGACCACCGAGGCCACCCCGGCCTCCTCCACCGCCGCCACCAGGCGGCGGGCGTCCGCGGGCTCGCTGGCCACCGGCTTGTCCAGCAGCAGGTGACACCCGGCCCGGGCGGCCCGGATCGCCAGCTCGGGCTGGACATGCGGCGGCAGCGCCACGGTCACCGCGTCACAGGCCTCCAGCAACTCGTCCACGTCCGTGAAGGCGGCGGTGCCCAACTCCCCCGCCAGTTCGCCGGCGGCCTCCGGCCGACGCCCCCAGACCCCCACGAGTTCCGTGTCGGGGTGGTCGATCAGGGCGGGGCCCTGGGTCGTGCGGGCCCAGGGGCCGGTGCCCAGCAGTCCGAATCGCATGTGAACGTTCTCCTCACGTGAACCGCCAATCCTACGGAAGTGGCTGTTCACGGCTGTTTAACAGGGGGGCAACGGGACCGAAAAGGCCCCTGGTGAGGGTGGCGGACGCGTCACCGCACCCGCGACGACCCCCCGAAGGAGCACCAGCGTGAGTCACAGGGCCGAGTACATCTGGATCGACGGCACCCAGCCGACCGCCCGACTGCGCTCGAAGACGAGGATCCTGGCGGACGGCGCGGAACCCCCGGAGTGGGGCTTCGACGGCTCCAGCACCAACCAGGCCGAGGGCCACGCCTCGGACTGCGTCCTGAAGCCGGTCTTCATCTGCCCCGACCCGATCCGCGGCGGCGACGACAAGCTGGTGCTGTGCGAGGTGTACGACACCGACGGCACCCCGCATGCCAGCAACACCCGTGCGCAGCTGCGTCCGATCGCCGAGAGGTACGCCGCCCAGGAGCCGCTGTTCGGCATCGAGCAGGAGTACACCTTCTTCGAGGGCGCCCGGCCGCTCGGTTTCCCCGCCGGTGGTTTCCCGGCCCCGCAGGGCGGCTACTACTGCGGCGTGGGCGCCGACGAGATCTTCGGTCGCGAGGTCGTCGAGCGCCACCTGGACAACTGCCTGAAGGCGGGTCTGTCGCTGTCCGGCATCAACGCCGAGGTGATGCCCGGTCAGTGGGAGTTCCAGGTCGGCCCGCTGGGCCCGCTGGAGGTCTCCGACCAGCTGTGGGTCGCCCGCTGGCTGCTCTACCGCACCGCCGAGGACTTCGGTGTCTCCGCCACCCTGGACCCCAAGCCGGTCAAGGGCGACTGGAACGGCGCCGGCGCGCACACCAACTTCTCCACCAAGGCGATGCGCGAGGGCTACGACGCCATCATCGGCGCCTGCGACGCCCTGGGCGAGGAGGGCAAGCCCCTGGAGCACGTGAGGAACTACGGCGTGGGGGTGGAGGACCGTCTCACCGGTCTGCACGAGACCGCCCCGTGGAACGAGTACAGCTACGGCGTCTCCAACCGCGGTGCCTCGGTCCGCATCCCGTGGCAGGTGGAGCGGGACAAGAAGGGCTACATCGAGGACCGTCGTCCCAACGCCAACTGCGACCCGTACGTGGTCACCCGCCTGATGGTGGACACCGTCTGCACCCGGCTGGAGAAGTCCGACCTGGTCTGAGCGGATCCCACCCGGGCGGCGCGTCGGCCGCCCCGGACCCCCGGCCGCGTCGGCAGCTCGCGCGGTACGGGAGCGACGAAGGCGCCCGTCCCCTCCGGGGGCGGGCGCCTTCGGCATGTCATCCCCGCCTTCCCGCGAACTCATCGCACGGAACCGGCCGTTCCCCGGGACCTCATCCCACGCACACCCGAACCCCGGTCAACTCCCTTAATCTGAAGCCGTTTTGCCTGTCACAGCACCCGTGCGCCGCCCGGGCACGGGCCTCACCCCACCTCCGAGAGGCGACAGCGCATGCGCACCGACCGGACATCCCGGCACGGCTTCCGTTCCCCCCTCTCCCCCACTCCCCCCGTTC
>NZ_VKHS01000720.1 GCF_014141525.1 Streptomyces calidiresistens | reverse complement strand
GGACCGGTCGGACGCCCCGGCCCGGGACGCGAGGGCCGCGGCGGGACAGGGGTCCGACCGGGGCGGGTTCAGGCGTCGTGGCCGGGGTTCCCGGCGGCCGGGTCCATCGCCAGGCGGTAGCCGCGCTTGACGACGGTCTGGATGAGCCGGGGCGTCCCCAGGGCGGTGCGCAGCCGGGCCATGGCCGTCTCCACCGCGTGCTCGTCGCGGCCCGCGCCCGGCAGGGCGCGCAGCAGTTCGGCCCGGGGCACCACCCATCCGGGGCGGCGGGCCAGGGCGCGCAGCAGTGCCATCCCGGCGGGCGGAACGGGACGGAGTTCGTCGTCGACGATCACCGCGTGGCCGCGCAGCCGGACCGTGTGGCCGGCGACCCGCAGCGCCCCGGTCCGGTGGGGCAGTTCGTCGCAGAGCAGCTGCACCAGCGGTCCCAGCCGGAAGCGCTCGGGGTGCCGGGTGGGCACGGCGCGGGACTGGAGGGGCAGGGCGGTGACCGGGCCGACGCAGATCGGCAGCACCTCGCCGCGCAGTGCCTCCAACAGCTCCTCCTGGCGGCCCAGTTCGGCGGCCCGCTCCAGGAAGGAGGCGGCGGCCGGGGCGCTGGTGAAGGTGACGGCGTCCACCTGCCGGGCCACGACGGCCTCGATGAGGCGGTCGACCGGGCCGAGGTCCTCCGGGGGCATCCAGCGGTAGACGGGGACGTCCACCACCTCGGCACCGGCCTCGCGCAGCGACTCGATGAAGCCGGGCAGCGGTTCGCCGTGCAGTTGCAGGGCGATGCGCCGGCCGGCCACGCCCTGTTCCAGGAGGCGTTCCAGTACCTCGGCCATGGACTCCGAGGCGGGTGACCACTCCTCGGTGAGGCCGGCGGCCCGGACGGCGCCGCGCACCTTCGGTCCGCGGGCCAGCACCTCGGCGGCGTCCAGGGTGCGCAGCAGGTCGTCGCCCAACCCCCAGCCGTCGGCCGCCGAGATCCAGCCCCGGAAACCGATGGCGGTGGTGGCCACCGCGATGTCGGGGGCGCGGTCGATGAGGCGACGGGTGGCGTCGAGCAACAGCTCGTCGTCGGCCAGGGGGACGATGCGCAGCGCGGGAGCGTGCTGCACCCGGGCGCCCCGGCGTTCGAGCAGGGCTCCGAGTTCCTCCGCGCGGCGGGCGGCGGTGACGCCGACCGTGAAGCCGTCCAGGGGTTTGATCCGATCTGCTGTCCGCATCCTCTTGTCGCTCCCGGGTCGTCGTACGCGGGCACCGAGCCTGTCAACGGGGCGTGACGGGCTCGGTGCCTCGGTATTTCCCCGATGTAACACCCGGGGTGCGCGGGGCGTCCGGGGTCACACGCCGGCGTACGCGCGCCGGCCCTCCGGTCGGGTCGCACCGGCCGCGGGATCGTCGGCGGGGGCGGGGCGGGAGGAGCCGCGCACGTATACGGACCATGTCACCACGATGCAGGCGATGTAGAAGGCGCAGAAGACCATGAAGGCGGCGGTGCCGTTGCCGGAGGCCATGAAGGACTGCCGCAGGGCGAGGTTGATGCCCAGGCCACCGAAGGCACCCACCGAACCGATGATCACCATGGTGGCGCCGGAGAGCCGCCTGGCGTACACCGCCGCGGCCTCGCCCGCCAGGCCCATCGCCGACGCCTTCGAGCGGTAGATGCCGGGGATCATCTTGTAGGTCGAGCCGTTGCCCAGGCCGGTGAGCACGAACAGCGGGATGAAGCCCGCGACGAACAGCGGCAGCGACTCCAGCGTCGAGGCCAGGACCACCACCCCGGAGACGGCGGCCATCGCGACGAAGTTCCACAGCGTGATCCGCGCCCCGCCCCACCGGTCGGCGAGCCGCCCGCCGATGGGCCGGATCAGTGAACCGAGCAGCGGACCGATGAAGGTGATGGAGGCGGCCTCCAGCGGCGTGCGGTCGAACTGGTTCTGCAGCACCAGGCCGAAGGCGAAGCCGTAGCCGATGAAGGAGCCGAAGGTGCCGATGTAGAGGAAGGACATGATCCAGGTGTGGCCGTCGCGGGCGGCCTCCCGGGCGGCGCCGGTGTCGTTGGAGACCGGCCCCAGGTTGTCCATGTGCCGCCAGCTGAGCACGACGGCGAGCACGATCAGCGGGATGTAGAAGGCCACCAGCAGACGCGGGTACTGCGCGCCGGCCACGAAGATCACCAGCAGGGCCACCCACTGCACCACCGGCACGCCGATGTTGCCGCCGCCCGCGTTCAGGCCCAGCGCCCAGCCCTTGAGGCGCATCGGATAGAAGCTGTTGATGTTGGTCATGGAGGAGGCGAAGTTGCCGCCGCCGAAGCCGGTGAGGATCGCGACCACCACGAAGGTGGTGTACGAGGTGCCGGGTTCCATGACCACCAACAGGGCCGTGGTGGGCAGGAGCAGCAGGGCGGCGCTGATCACCGTCCAGTTGCGGCCCCCGAAGCGGGCGACCGCGAAGCCGTAGGGGATGCGCAGGCCGGCGCCGACCGCCGAGGCGATCGCCACCAGGAAGAACTTCCCGGCGGCGTCGATGCCGTACTCGGGTCCCATGAACAGGGCCAGGACGGAGAACATCGTCCACACCGAGAACCCGATGTGCTCGGAGATGATGGAGAACACCAGGTTCCGGCGGGCCACGTGGCGGCCCTCGCGCTCCCAGAACCGCTCGTCCTCGGGGTCCCAGGTCTCGATCCAGCGCCCGCCGCGGCGGGCGGGGGTGGTGGTCGGGGTGGTCATCACGCCTCCAGATGGTCCGGCGATGGGGTGTCGGCCCCGGGAGGGGCGGGGAG
>NZ_VKHS01000072.1 GCF_014141525.1 Streptomyces calidiresistens | reverse complement strand
GCGGGGGCGGGTGGCGAAGGTCTCGGCGGGGACGTCCCCGGTGCGGTGTCCGGCGCGTCGTTCCGCGCCGCCGCGCGGCGCGGCGCCGGCGACCCGCTCCAGCTCCTCCGTGGCCCGCCCGATCCGTTCCGCGCTTCCGGCCACCGTCCGCGAGAAACGGTTCACCTCCAGCCCGACCCGGACGGCGAGCACGCCGAGCACGGCGACGCCGCCGAAGGCGAGGACCACGTGGAGCATCGGCCAGAACATGCCCCGGAGACTACCGGTCCCCCCGGCTCCGGCCGGCGCCGGCCCACCGGCCCCGGGGCGGGTGCCCCGGCCGGAGCACCCGGGCGCGGGGCTCACTCGTAGGCGGCCAGTGCCTCCCGGGCGGCGGTCACCGCGCTCTCGGCCAGCTCCGGCGGGGAGACGATCCGACCGTCGCGCCCCAGACGGAGGGCGAGCCGGCGCAGTCCCGCCGGGTCCGCGGTGCGCAGGGTGATCCGCAGGCCGCCGTCCACGAGTTCCTCGGTGCTCTCCGGCTGGTAGTACTCCGCCACCCAGCGGCCCGCGGGCCCGACCTCGACGACCACCTCGGGGTCGTCGGGGGCGGGCTGCACCAGGCCCGCGCTCAGGTCACGGGGCTCCAGCGCCGGCGGGTCGGCCCGGGTGTCGAGCACCTCCAGCCCGGCGATGCGGTCCAACCGGAAGGTTCGGCGCGCCTCGGAGCGGCGGCACCACGCCTCCAGGTAGGTGTGGCCGACGACGACCATCCGGATGGGATCGACCTCGCGCTCGGAGACGGCGTCGCGCCCCGGGGAGTAGTAGCGCAGCCGCAGCCGGCGCCGCTCGGCCAGGGCCCGGTCCACGTCGGCGAAGACCTCGCCCTCGGATTCGAAGGTGACCGTCAGCCGCGAACTGGCCCGGGCGGTTTCCCCGGCCGCCGCCTCCAGCTTGGCCGTGGCGGTGAGCAGGGCCTCCCGGTCGCCCTCGCGCAGGCCCGGCAGGGCGGCCACCGCGCGGGCCGCCACGAGCAGCGCGGTGGCCTCGTCCGCCGCCAGCCGCAGCGGCTCGCGGGCGCCGCCGGAGACGGCGTCGGCGTTGTGCCACCAGATCTGCTCGCCGTCGGTGTCGATGTCCAGGAGATCGCCGCCCCGGTAGCTGATCCCGCACATGGGCAGCAGCCGCAGGTCCGAGATCAGGGTTTCCTCGCTGACGCCGAAGGCGCGGGCGACCTCCTCCACCCGGGCTCCGGGGCGGTCGCGCAGATAGGTGACCAGGGACAGCATTCGTCGGGTGCGGTCGATGGCGTTGGACGCCATGGGGATGCCTCTTCTCCGCTGCTCTCGTTCGTCGTCCGTCTCTCGGCGTCCCGGCGGGCGGGGCGCCCCGGGGCGCTCAGCCCTTGGCCACCGCGCGCAGGCGGTCCACCACGTCGGCCCGCAGGTCGGGGGGATCGAGAACCACCACGTCGGGGCCGAACTCCGCCAGCCACGCCCCCAGCCCGTGGCCGTGCGGGATCTCCAACTCGTCCCACTCGTCGTCGATCCGCCGCACCTCGTGGGCCCTGGCGCGCAGGGGGTAGCCCCGGTCGGCCCGCAGACGGATCCGGGCCCGCCCCAGGGCGGTCTCCCCCGCCCAGGCGGCCACGGCCTCCCGGACCTCGACCCGGTCGGGGACGGGGGCGGTGAAGGCCCCGGCCCGGGAGGTGACCCGGCCCATGATGCGGGAGAGGCGGAAGACCCGACGGGCCCCCCGGTCCCGATCCCAACCGGCCAGGTACCAGTGACCGTGCCAGCACTCCAGTGCCCACGGTTCCACCTGCCGGGTCTCGGGCCGGGCGGCGGTGGACTTGCGGTAGGGGAAGGTGACGGGGCGGCGCTCCCGGCAGGCGATCATCAGGGGTTCGAAGGCGGCGTCCCCGCCGGGGATTCGGGGTTCGAGCACCGAGCCGGAGTCGCGGTCGCCGTCCGCCTCTGGCATGCCGGCCGCGCGCAGCTTCTGCAGCGCGCCGCTGGCCGCGCCGGCCAGGCGGGCCTGCTGCCACACCCGGGCCGCCAGGCCCAGGGCCGCGGCCTCCGCGACGTCCAGGGTGATGGGGGGCAGCCGGTTGCTCCCGGGGCGGGCCACGTAGGCGATCTCGCCGTCCACGCTCTCCACCGTCTCGATGACCATGCCCAACTCGCGGAGGTCGTCCTTGTCCCGCTCGAACATGCGGTTGAAGGCGTCCTCGCCGGACACCTCCAGGTACGCCTCGATGGTGGTGCGCAGCTCGCGCTTGGTGAGCGGCCGTCCGCTCCCGCGCAGGCACAGCGCCAGATTCATCAGCCGCTCGGCCTTGGGAATCGCCATCGCCGATCCGCCCTCTTCCTCGTGGAACACCCCGGTGACCGACCGTACCGCCGGCACGACCCCGGGCGAAAGTTCGGGCCCGTTCCCCCGATCGGGGGAACGGGCCCGGATCCGACGCGCCGGCGTCCGCCTCAGACGGACACCAGGTCGCAGACGAAGATCAGGGTCTCGCCCGGCTTGATGGCGTTGCCCGCGCCGCGGTCGCCGTAGGCCAGGTGCGGCGGGATGACCAGCTGACGCCGGCCGCCGACCCGCATGCCCTGCACGCCGCGGTCCCAACCGGCGATGACCTGCCCGGCACCGAGCTGGAACTGCAGCGGACGGCCGCGGTTCCAGCTGGCGTCGAACTCCTCGCCGCTGTCGAAGGACACGCCCACGTAGTGGACGGAGACGGTGTCACCGGCCTTCGCCTCCGGGCCGTCCCCCTGCACCAGATCGGTGATCTGCAGGTCGGCCGGGGGCTCGCCACCCGGGAAGTCCACCTCGGGCTTGGTGTTGCTCACGCGTTGCTCCTGTTGATGTGTGCGTGGGTGTGTGGTGGCCGCGACGGTGCCGCACCGGTCCCCGATGGGGCCGTCGCGGGTCCGCGCCGGGTCCGGCGCACGGCGCCGGGGCCCCGGGCGGCCCCCCGGTGCCGTCGGACACCGGGAGGGCCCGCGGGCCCCGCCCGGAGCGGGGCCCGCGGGAGACGGGGTTCCGGGGCGGGGCCCCGGGTCAGACGGCGTCCAGGATGTCGACGACGAAGACCAGGGTCTCCTCCTGGAGGTCGTGGCCCTCGGAGGCTCCGTAGCCCTTGTCCGGGGGAATGACCAACAGGACCCGATCGCCGACGTTGCTGCCGACCAGGACCTCGTCCCAGCCCTGGATCACCTGGCCCACACCGATGCCGAACTTGGCGGCGGCGTCGCGGTTCCAGGAGGAGTCGAAGACCTCGCCGTCGCTCCAGGCGGCGCCGGTGTACTGGGCGATGAGTTGGGTGCCGGCCTCGACCTCGGGGCCGTCGCCCTCGATGAGGACCTGGGAGCGCAGCTCCTGCGGGGGGTCCTCCCCCTCGGGGATGGTGATCTCGGCGGGCTCGGTCCCTTCGGCCTCCACCTCGGGCATGCCCTCCTCGACGGGAGCCTGCTCTCCCTCGACCCGGCCCTGCGCGTCGATCACCGTGACCACGTCGTAGACGAAGACGACGCTGTCGCCCTCCTCGAAGCCGAGCTGGGTGGCGATGTCGCCGATCAGTTCCACGGCCGAGCCCTGGACGACCACCCGGCTGCCCTCGTTGACGCCGATCAGCGGCTCGGTGGCGGCGGGCGGGAGCAGGTCGTCGGTGTTCACCTGCAGCGCCGCGTAGACCGGGTCGGCGTCCTCGGTCTCCTGCTCCTCGCCGCCCTCGGGGTCGGCGACCATGGGACGCCAGGTGTTGACGAGGTCCTCCTGCTCGGCGTCGGGCGACCGCACCAACAGGCCGGTCCGCAGGAAGTCGCCGTCGGACACCTCGGGGCCGTCGCCCTGCACCAGGACGTCGACCCGGGTCTCCCCGGACCGCTCGGCGTCCTCCTCGACGGTGACCTCGGGCTCCTCGCCCAGGTCGCCGGTCACCGTGGCGACCGGCCAGGACGCGGTCGCGCCGTCGCCGTCGCCGTCGCCGGTATCGGAATCGCCGTTGCCACAGGCCGCCGTCAACAGGAGGGCCGGCACGGCGAGCACCGCGACGAGGCGGTGTGCTCTCTTCGTGGGGATCATCAGTCCAACTCGCGGTAGAGGGGGTGGGGGCGGAACCCTCCGGTCCCGCCCCACCCTACGGCCTCACCCGACGAAGCCGGCTCCGCCCGCCCCGGCGGGGGCGACGGGGTCACATCCCCGCGATGAGCTTCTCCACCCGCTCGTCGACCGAGCGGAAGGGGTCCTTGCACAGCACGGTGCGCTGCGCCTGGTCGTTGAGCTTCAGGTGCACCCAGTCGACGGTGAAGTCGCGGCGCTGTTCCTGGGCGCGTCGGATGAAGTCGCCGCGCAGTCGGGCGCGGGTGGTCTGCGGCGGCACCGACTTCGCCTGGAAGATCTTCAGGTCGTTGCACACCCGTTTGGCCTGTCCGCGCCGCTCCAACAGGTAGTACAGGCCACGCCGGCGGTGGATGTCGTGGTAGGCCAGGTCCAGTTGGGCGACCCGGGGATTGGACATGGACAGGCCGTGCTTGGCCCGGTAGCGCTCGATCAGGCGGTACTTCATCACCCAGTCGATCTCGGTCTCCACCCGCTCCAGCCGCTCCTCCCGAACGGCGTCCAGGGTGCGTCCCCACAGCTCCAGCACCCGGGCGGTGATACCGGTGCGGGTGCCCCTGCGCTCGCAGAAGTCCACCGCCTTCTCGTAGTACTCCTGCTGGATCTCCAGGGCCGAGGCCTCCCGACCGGTGGCCAGGCGCACCTTGCGCTGTCCGGTGATGTCGTGGCTGACCTCGCGGATCGCCCGGATGGGGTTCTCCAGGGTGAGGTCGCGCATGACCGTACCGGCCTCGATCATGCGCAGCACCAGGTCCGTGGCGCCCACCTTGAGCAGCATGGTGGCCTCGGACATGTTGGAGTCGCCGACGATCACGTGCAGCCGGCGGTAGCGCTCGGCGTCGGCGTGCGGCTCGTCGCGGGTGTTGATGATGGGACGGGAGCGGGTGGTGGCCGAGCTGACGCCCTCCCAGATGTGCTCGGCGCGCTGGCTGACGCAGTACACCGCGCCGCGGGGGGTCTGCAGGACCTTGCCCGCCCCGCAGATCAGCTGGCGGGTGACGAGGAAGGGGATGAGGACGTCGGCGAGACGGGAGAACTCGCCGTGCCGGGCCACGAGGTAGTTCTCGTGGCAGCCGTAGGAGTTGCCGGCGGAATCGGTGTTGTTCTTGAACAGGTACACGTCGCCGGCGATGCCCTCCTCGTGCAGCCGGCGCTCGGCGTCGACGAGCAGACCCTCCAGGATCCGCTCGCCCGCCTTGTCGTGGGTGATCAACTCGATGACGTTGTCGCACTCGGGAGTGGCGTACTCGGGGTGCGAGCCCACATCGAGGTAGAGCCGGGCACCGTTGCGGAGGAAGACGTTGCTGCTGCGGCCCCATGACACGACGCGGCGGAAGAGGTACCGGGCGACCTCGTCCGGGGACAGCCGGCGCTGTCCCCGGAAGGTGCAGGTGACCCCGTACTCGTTCTCCAGCCCGAAGATTCGGCGGTCCATGAGTGAACAGTACGCCCGGGGAAGGCGGAACAAACCGGCTCCGACGCGCCGGGGCGATCATTTCCGGGGACCGACCGCTCCCCCGGTGTCCCCCGCGCCCCCGGCGCCCGGGGCGTCGGCGCCGAGCGGGAGCGCCGGCTCCGTGGGGGCCGCGCCGGGGGTCGGCGCCACGGCTGTCCCCCCGACGGGCGCCGCGCGTCGCACGGGCGTGCCCAGCGCCCGCCGGGTCGCCGCCAGGACCAGCACCGCCGCGACACCGCCGACCGCCGAGACGGCGAAGCCGGCGTCCGGCCCCCACCGGTCCAGGATCGGGCCGGCGGCCGCGGTGCCCAGCGCGGAGCCGACCCCGAAGGTGGTCACCAGCCAGGAGAAGGCCTCGGTGACGGTGCCGGTGGGGGCGTGCCGGTCGATGACCACGAAAGCACAGGCCAGCACGGGCGCCAGGAAGAGACCGGCGAGCGCCGCGAGGGCGGTCATCGGGACCAGCGAGTCCGGTGCCAGCAGCAGGGGGAGGTACCCCGCGGCCAGGGCGACGGCCAGCAGGCGCAGACGTCGTTCGGGCTCACCGGTCCAGTGCCGGGCCCCGTACAGCAGACCGCCGAGCAGGGCCCCGGCGCCCAGGCCCGAGAGCAGCCAGGTCGACGCCAGTTCGTCGCCGCGCACCTCGGCCCAGGCCACGGCGGCCACGGAGATCGCGCCGAGCGCCGCGCCGATGAAGAAGAACGCGCCCAGGAGCGACAGGAGGCCGGGCGAGCGCAGGGCACCGAGCCAGTGCGCCTCGCGGGGCGCGCTGCGCCAGCGGCGGGAGGGTTCGGAGACGACCACGGAGAGGGCCCCCAGCACGCCGAGCGCGTTGATCACCAGGAGGGCGACGGCCGGGGACCAGACCCCCGCCAGGACCAGTACCACCAGGGGTCCGGCGGCGAACATGATCTCCTGCGCCACGGCGTCCAGGGCGTAGGCGCGGTGCAGCATCCCCTCCCCCCGCAGGACGCTCGGCCACAGGGCCCGGAGCCCGCCCTCCAGGGGCGGGGTGGTCACACCGGCGACCAGGACGGCGGCGTGGGCGAGCGGCAGGGGGTCGAGGCCGGAGACGGCGAGGGTGCCCATGGCCAGGGCGGAGGCGAGGGCCGAGGGGAGCATCACGCGCGGCTGGCCGTACAGATCGGCGAGTCGTCCGAGGAGGGGCTGCCCGACGGCGGTGGCCAGGCCGTAGAGCCCGGCCAGCAGGCCGGCCAGGGGGTATCCGCCGCCCTCGGCCCGGACGAAGATCACGATCGCCAGGGCCGCGGTGCCGTAGGGCAGGCGTCCCACGAGGGTGCCGACGAGAAGCCGGGTCGTGTGCCGGGCGCGCAACAGCTCCAGGTAGCCGGTGGCCATCGGGGCGTCCTCCCGAACGGGCGCCGGTCGGGCGCGGATCCCGACCCGGGACGCCGTGCGCGTCCTGCGCGTCATACGTATAACCGAACCCGTCAAACGTAGCATGGGGCGCTCCCGCCGGGGCACGGATCCGGCCTCCGCCGCGGAGGGCGGCCGGAACGGCACGGCCACGCCACGACACGGACGACAGGGGATGGGCGGATGGACCGCAGGAGCGAGGCCACGACGGGGGACGGCACCGCGACGGAACCGGCCGGCCCCTCCCCCGCCGGGGCGGCGGGCGCCCCCCGGCCGACCAGTCGGGACGTCGCCGAGCGGGCCGGGGTCTCCCAGGCGACCGTCTCCCTGGTGCTGCGGGACCGCTGGCACGGGCGTGTCTCCCCGCCCCGGGCGGAGGCCGTCCGGGAGGCCGCGCGGGAACTCGGCTACCGGCCGAATCTCGCCGCCCGCCGGCTGCGCAGCGGGGGCACCGGCACCGTCCTGCTGGTGGTCCCCGCGCTGACCAACGAGTTCTTCGCCCGGGTCCACGCGGGAGCCGCCGCGGTCGCCGCCGAGCGGGGGATGAGCGTGGTGCTGTTCCCCTCCCCCGAGGGGATCGGCCCCGCTCCCGACCCCTTCGCCTCCGCGGGCGCCACCCTGGACGGCGTGATCGCCTCCTCCATGGCCTCTCGGGCGCTGAGGGCGCTGCGGGGCGGGGGCCTGCCGCTGGTGATGCTGGACAGCGACCCCGAGGACACCGAGGCGGCGGCGACGGTCAACCCGGACGTCCCCGACGGGCTGCGAAGAGTGGGCGGGCACCTGCTGGCGGCCGGGCACCGACGGATCGTCCACCTCGCCGCCGACATCGACACCTGGACCTTCCGGGAACGCGGTCGGGCGCTGGCGGAGGAACTGGCCTCCGCCGACAGCCCCCTGCTCGCGACGGCCCGGGCCGCCCTGGACGTGCGGGAGGCGGCGGCGGTCGCGGGGAAACTGCTGGCGACCCGCCCCCGTCCCACCGCCGTGGTCTGCGACGACGACGTGCTGGCCGCCGGGGCGTGCAAGGCCGCCCGCAGGGCGGGGCTGCGGGTGCCGGAGGACCTGTCGGTGACGGGGGTGGACGATCTGGCCCTGGCCACGGCGGTGGAGCCGGAACTGACCACGGTGCGACTGCCCGCCGAGGAGATGGGCGGGACGGGGATGCGGGCGCTGTTGGAGGTGCTGGACGGGGGCGCGCCGGGGACCCGGGTGCTGCCGGTGCGGTTCGTACCGCGCGGCTCCACCGGGCCCGCGCCGACCGGGTCGGGGTGAGGGGGCGGACCGGCACGCCGCGGGGCGCCGGCCGCCGGGCGGATCGCCCGACGATCGGCGCCCCGGGAGCGGGAGCGGGGTGCCGGGACTACTCCTCGCCGTCCCCGGCCTTCCCCTCGCCCTTGCCCTCGTCCTTCCCCTTCGTGTCCTTCTTCCCGGCGCCGGTCTCCTCCGCCCCGCCGCCGGGGGCGGCGGCCGGCTCGCCGGAGTCGTCGCCGGAGTCGTCGTCACCGGCGGTCTCCGCCAGCAGGCGCTCCAACGGCTCGCCCGACAACCGCTTGAACTTCCGCTGCTGGGGGCGGGTGCGGTCCAGGACCGCGACCTCCAGCTGATCGGCGGTCAGCTCGCGCTCGTTGCCGTTGGGGTCCCGGGCCAGGGAACGCACCGCCAGGCGCAGCGCCTCCCCCAGGGTCATGTCGTCCCGGTGATCGCGGTCGAGCCGACCGCTGATGCGGTCGGCGTCGCCGCCCACCGCCACCGAACCGTGCTCGTCCACGATCGAGCCGTCGTGCGGGAGACGGTAGATCTGGTCGTCGGTCGGGGCGTCGCCGACCTCGGCGACGATCAGCTCCACCTCGTAGGGCTTCTCCCCCACGCTGGAGAAGATGGTGCCCAGGGTCTGGGCGTAGACGTTCGCCAGGCCGCGGGCCGTGACGTCCTCACGGTGATAGGTGTAACCGCGCAGGTCCGCGTAGCGCACCCCGCCGATCCGCAGGTTCTCGAACTCGTTGTACTTGCCCACCGCGGCGAAGGCGATCCGGTCGTAGATCTCGCTGACCTTGTGCAGCGCCCGGGAGGGGTTCTCCGCGACGAAGAGGATGCCGTCGCGGTACTGGAGGACCACGACGCTGCGACCGCGCGCGATGCCCTTGCGGGCGTACTCGGCGCGGTCCGCCATGGCCTGCTGGGGGGAGACGTAGAACGGCGTCGACACCGGCTGTCCGTCCCTTCCTGTGCTCAGAGAACGGGGGCCTGCGGCCCGTTGGGCAGCTGGAGGCGGCCGTCGAGGACGGCCCGGGCGAGTTCGGAGACCTCCGCCTCCGGGAGACGGCGGTGACCGTCCCCGGTGATCACCGAGATGATCGGGAAGATGCGGCGGGTGAGGTCCGGGCCGCCGGTCGCGCTGTCGTCGTCCGCCGCGTCGTAGAGCGCCTGGATCGCGACGGTGGCCGCCCGTTCCTCGGTCAGGTCCTCGCGGTGCAGCTTCTTCAGGGCACCGCGCGCGAAGATCGAACCCGAGCCCACGGCCGCGAACCCGTGCTCCTCGGAACGACCGCCGGTGACGTCGTAGGAGAAGATCCGCCCCCGACTCCGCTCGACGTCCCAGCCGGCGAAGAGCGGAATGACGGCCAGACCCTGCATGGCCATGCCCAGGTTGCCGCGGATCATGGCGGAGAGGCGATTGGCCTTCCCCTCCAGGGAGAGGGTGTCCCCCTCGACCTTCTCGAAGTGCTCCAGCTCCAGCTGGAAGAGCTTGACCAACTCCACCGCCAGCCCGGCGGTGCCGGCGATGCCGACGGCGGAGTACTCGTCGGCGGGGAACACCTTCTCGATGTCGCGCTGGGCGATCATGTGGCCCATGGTGGCGCGGCGGTCACCGGCCAGGACGACCCCGCCGTCGAAGGTGAGGGCGACGATCGTCGTGCCGTGCGGGGCCTCCACCGGACCCTTGACGGGGGGCAGGGGCCGATTGCCCGGCAACTGCTCCGGGGCGTGGTCGGAGAGGAAGTCCAGGAACGAGGAGGAGCCCGGGGTGAGGAAGGCCGCCGGGAGCCGGCCCCCGTCCCGGAAGTTGGCTGTCACGAATGTGCCTCCAGTGGTGAAGTCGGCGCGCCGCTCCGTGCCGGGCGCGCTCCCGCGACCCCACCGGGGCTCCGCACCGGGATCGCGCCCGGCACGGAGCGGCGTACGCCACGGACCCTACCCGCAGCGGGGGCATGATCCACATACGCCGTCGGGAGCGCCGAGGCGCTCCCGACGGTCGGACGCGGCGGCCCCCGCCGGGGGTTACTCGCCGCCCTTCTGCACGAAGCCGCGGACGAAGTCCTCCGCGTTGGATTCCAGTACCTCGTCGATCTCGTCGAGGACCGAGTCGACGTCGTCGTCGAGCGCCTCCTGGCGCTCCTTGAGCTCCTCGGAGACGCCGGTCTCCGCGCTCTGCTCCTCGACGTCCTCGTTGCTGCGCGACGCCCGCTGCTGGCCGCCGCCGGTGTCCTTGGTCGCCATCTGCCTCACCCCGATCGGTTCGACGTGTCAAGATCAGACCCTACAAGCCGGCGCCGACAACGGCCCGGCTTTTCACCGTCCGAAAAGGTTCGGAAGGACCCGGGGGGACGCGGCCCCCGGACGGGGGCGGTCCCGATCGTTTCCCCGATCATGCCCAGTCGGGGGCGAATCAGCCCCCCGACAGGGCACGGACCAGATCCCGGGCGGTGGCGCAGCGGTCGAGCAGGTCCGCCACGTGGGCGCGGGTGCCGCGCAGCGGATCGAGGGTGGGCACCCGTTGGAGCGAGTCGCGACCCGGCAGGTCGAAGATCACCGAGTCCCAGGAGGCCGCCGCGACGTGGTCCGCGTACTGCTCCAGGCACCGGCCCCGGAAGTAGGCGCGGGTGTCCTCCGGCGGCGCGGTGCGGGCCCGGAGCACCTCCTCCTCGTCCACCAGTCGGGTGATCCTCCCCCGCTCCACCAGCCGGTTGTAGAGCCCCTTGTCGGGGCGGACGTCCGCGTACTGGAGGTCCACCAGGTGCAGCCGGGCGGCGTCCCAGTCCAGGCCGTCCCGCCTGCGGTAGCCCTCCAGCAGTTCCCGCTTGGCCACCCAGTCCAGTTCCCCGGCCAGGCTCATGGGGTCGGTCTCCAGGCGGGTGAGCACGTCCTCCCAACGGGCGAGCACGTCGATCGTCTGTTCGTCCGCGTCGGAACCCCAGCGCTCCTCGACGTACTTGCGGGCCAGCTCGAAGTACTCCATCTGGAGCTGCACGGCGGTCAGGGTCCGCCCGCTGCGCAGGGTGATCGGCTCGCGCAGGTCGGGGTCGTGACTGACCCGGTGCAGGGTGCGCACCGGCTGGTCCACGGCCAGGTCCACGGTGATGAACCCGTCCTCGATCATGGACAGGACCAGGGCGGTGGTACCGAGCTTGAGGTAGGTGGAGATCTCCGAGAGGTTGGCGTCCCCGATGATCACGTGCAGCCGGCGCCACTTCTCGGCGTCGGCGTGCGGCTCGTCACGGGTGTTGATGATGGGGCGCTTGAGGGTGGTCTCCAGGCCGACCTCGACCTCGAAGTAGTCGGCCCGCTGGCTGATCTGGAAGCCGTGCTCCCCGCCGTCCTGGCCGATGCCGACCCGCCCGGCGCCGGTGACCACCTGCCGCGAGACGAAGAACGGCGTCAGGTGCCGGACGATCTCCGAGAACGGGGTCTCCCGCCGCATCAGGTAGTTCTCGTGGGTGCCGTAGGAGGCCCCCTTGTTGTCGGTGTTGTTCTTGTAGAGCTGGATGGGGTGGGCGCCCGGCACCTCGGCGGCCCGGCGGGCGGCCTCGGCCATGATCCGCTCCCCCGCCTTGTCCCACAGCACCGCGTCCCGGGGGTTGGTGACCTCCGGGGCGCTGTACTCCGGGTGCGCGTGGTCGACGTAGAGCCGCGCGCCGTTGGTGAGGATGACGTTGGCCAGCCCGATGTCCTCGTCGGTCAACTGGCTGGCGTCGGCGTTCTCCCGGGCCAGGTCGAAACCGCGCGCGTCGCGCAGCGGGTTCTCCTCCTCGAAGTCCCAGCGGGCGCGGCGGGCCCGGTGCATCGCCGCGGCGTAGGCGTTCACCACCTGCGAGGAGGTGAGCATGGCATTGGCATTGGGGTGACCCGGCACGGAGACCCCGTACTCGGTCTCGATGCCCATCACGCGCCGTACAGTCATGCGGCCCTCCTTGCCCCGCGGCGGGATCCTCCCCGCC
>NZ_VKHS01000719.1 GCF_014141525.1 Streptomyces calidiresistens | reverse complement strand
GTGCCGGAGGCGGCGGGGGCACGGGGGCCGTCCGCCGGCGGCTGCGCGGGTGACGGGGGTGGGACGGACACGGCCCCAGTCTGCCGCCCCGGCCGTCCCGCTGGGAAGGACGGTCCCCCGCATCCGCCGGCACGCGTCCCTCCGGGCACGGGCGGAGGCCGCGCCGACGCGCCGTAGACTGGGGGATCGGTCGCCGTCCTGCCCGGGCGGCCGGTTGTCCCCGGATCGGTTTGGATGAGTCCCCGCATGTCCAACGGCGCGCGTACCTACCAGGTGAAGACCTTCGGCTGTCAGATGAACGTGCACGACAGCGAGCGGATGGCGGGCCTGTTGGAGGCGGCCGGCTACACCCGCGCCCCCAAGGACGCCGACGCCGCCGACGTCGTGGTGTTCAACACCTGCGCCGTGCGGGAGAACGCCGACAACCGCCTGTACGGCAACCTCGGCCTCCTCGCCCCGCGCAAGGCCGCCCGCCCCGGCATGCAGATCGCCGTCGGCGGCTGCCTGGCCCAGAAGGACCGCGAGACCATCGTGCGCCGCGCCCCCTGGGTGGACGTGGTCTTCGGCACCCACAATGTCGGCAAGCTGCCGGTGCTGCTGGAGCGCGCCCGGATCCGCGAGGAGGCCCAGGTCGAGATCGCGGAGTCGCTGGAGGTCTTCCCCTCCACCCTTCCCACCCGGCGCGAGAGCGACCGGCTGGCCTGGGTGTCGATCTCGGTGGGCTGCAACAACACCTGCACCTTCTGCATCGTGCCCGCGCTGCGCGGCAAGGAGAAGGACCGCCGACCCGGCGAGATCCTCGCCGAGATCGAGGCGCTGGTGGAGGACGGGGTCTGCGAGATCACCCTGCTCGGCCAGAACGTCAACGCCTACGGCTCCGACTTCGGCGACCGTCGGGCCTTCTCCGACCTGCTGCGCGCCTGCGGCCGGATCGAGGGCCTGGAGCGGGTGCGCTTCACCTCCCCGCACCCCCGCGACTTCACCGACGACGTCATCGAGGCGATGGCGCAGACGCCGAACGTGATGCCGCAGCTGCACATGCCGCTGCAGTCCGGCTCCGACCGCGTCCTGCGCGCCATGCGCCGCTCCTACCGGCAGGAGCGCTACCTCGGCATCATCGAGCGGGTGCGCGCCGCCATCCCGGACGCCGCGATCACCACCGACATCATCGTCGGCTTCCCCGGTGAGACCGAGGAGGACTTCGAGCAGACCCTGCACGTCGTCCGCGAGGCGCGCTTCGCCCAGGCCTTCACCTTCCAGTACTCCAAGCGCCCCGGCACCCCCGCCGCCGAGATGCCCGACCAGATCCCCAAGGAGGTCGTGCAGCGGCGCTACGAGCGGCTGGTCGAGCTCCAGGAGGAGATCTCCTGGGCGGAGAACCGCGCGCAGGTGGGTCGCGTGGTGGAGGTGCTGGTCAGCGAGGGCGAGGGGCGCAAGGACGGTGCCACCCGCCGGCTGTCCGGGCGCGCCCCCGACAACCGGCTGGTCCACTTCAACCCCGAGCCCGCCGATCCGGCCGAGGGCCCGGTGCGCCCCGGCGACCTGGTGCGGGTGGAGATCACCTACGCCGCCCCGCACCACCTGCTGGCGGAGAAGCCGGCCCTCTCCGTGCGCCGTCTGCCCCCCGTCGGTGCCCGCTCGGCCGCCGCACCGGGCGGGCCGGCCGGTTCCGGCGGCTCCGGGGGCGGCGTCATGCTGGGCCTGCCCGGTATCGGCGCCCCGCCGGTCACGGCCGACCCCGCGCCCGGTTGCTCCGCCTGCTGAGGCCCGCCGCGCCCCCGGCGGGTCCCGGCGGGGGCGGGCGGACCCGGCCGCGACCCCCTGGCGCACCGCCGACCGCCCGGTAGGCTGCGATCATGCTCGTCGCCGCCGCCGTCTGTCCCTGTCCGCCCCTGTTGGTCCCCGCCCTCGCGGCCGGCGCCGCACGGGAGACGGAGGAACTGCGCGAGGCGTGCCGCACGGCCCTGCGCCGGCTGCTCGCCGCGGACGCCGATCGACTGGTCGTGGTGGGGCCCGCCGACCGTCCGATCGGGGCCGGTGCCCCGGTGGGGGACGGCGGACCCGCTCCCGGGCCCCGGGTGCTCCCGGCCGGCACCCCCGGCTCCTTCGCCGGCTTCGGTGTCCCCCTGGAGGTGACGCTCGGCTCCCCGGAGCGCTCCGCCGCTCCCGGGCACGACGACGCCCCGGGCGCCGACGGCGGGGCCGCCCCGTCCGTGGTCGGCCTGCCGTTGGCGCACGCCGTCGCCGCTTTCCTCCTCGGTGAGGTCACGGCGGACGCCGGGGACGACCCGGCGCTCCCGCCGGTCTCCGGTCTGGTCCTGCCCCCCGACCTGTCCCCGGAGCGCTGTCTGGAGACGGGACGCGAACTGGCCGCCGACCCGACCGTCGGCCGGGTGGCCCTGCTGGTCATGGGGGACGGCAGCGCCTGCCGGGGTCCCCGGGCGCCGGGCTGGCACGACGACCGCGCCGAGGAATTCGACGCCGGTGTCTCCGCCGCCCTCGCCGCCGTGGACACCTCCGCCCTCGCGGCTCTCGACCCCGCCCTCGCCGAGGAGCTGCGGGCCGTGGGCCGGCCGGGATGGCAGGTGTTGGCCGGAGCGGCCGGCCCCGGGAACGGCACCCCGTGCGGTGGGCTGCGAGGTGAACTGCTCCACGACGGTGCCCCCTACGGTGTGGCCTACCCCGTGGCCCTCTGGCACTGTGAGGAGGAGCGTCCCACCGGCCCGGCGGACCCCGACGGCTCTGCGAGACTGATCGGATGAGCAGCCCGCCTCCCGCCCCC
>NZ_VKHS01000718.1 GCF_014141525.1 Streptomyces calidiresistens | reverse complement strand
GCGGTGGGGGCCTCGGCGGGGCCGGCCGGGCCGGTCCCGGTGGGTCGCAGCGCCGCGTCCGGACCCGCGGGGGCGGGGGCGGCGTCCGCGCCGAAGGGCATGGTCCAGCTCGCCCACCGGCCGGGCGCGCCGGGGTCGGTCTCCGGCCCGGGGAGGACCGGCTCGGTGCCGATCTCCGGGGGACGGAAGTCCTGACCGCCGGGCGCGGCGAGGGGGTCGGCGGAGGTGTCGGTGTCCGGGACGGCGGGGGGCAGCTGGATGTGGGCGGTGGCCTCGGAGTCGTACTCCACGCCCCACCCGGTGCGCGGCAGCGGAAGGCCCGGGTACTCGGGGTGTCCGGGGTGCTGCTGCGGTCCCTCGAACCGGTCGCCGGTCGGCTCGTCCGGGCGCCGGGATCGGTGCTCGTTCATGTCGCTCACGACAGGGCCCTTCCCAGTCCGCGGCGGGCCAGCGCCGCCACCGTGCGCCGCAGGTGCCGCAGCGCGGGGGACAGTTCGGCGGGCTCCCCGCCCTCCGGTCCCGGTTCGGGGTCCGGCACGCAGGCCGCCCCCACGTATTCGCCGAACGCCGCCAACGCGTCCGGCGGCAGTCGGCGTTCGCCGTCCCAGTCGACCAGCGACGCCACCCAGCGCTCCGCCTCCAGCGGGCGCAGCGGCATGGGGGCGACGGCCCCCACGGCGCAGCGCACCTCGCGGCGGACCGGGTCCAGCACCACGGAGACCGAGGCCAGGGCCCGGGCGGGGCCGGTGCGGCCGGTGGCCTTGAGGAAGGTCTGCGGGGCGTGCAGCAGGGGGACGCGGACGAAGGCGAGGAGTTCGGCCGGGCGCAGCCGCTCGCGGCCGGCCAGCAGGTGCCCCACCGGGATGGAGCGCTCGGCGCCCTCGGGGCCGACGACCACCAGTTGGGCCTCCAGGGCGGCCAGCACGGGCAGGGTGTCGCCGGTGGCGGCGCCGGTGATGATGTTGCCGCCCAGGGTGCCGGCGTTGCGCACCTGGGGCGGGCCGGCGGTGCGGGCGGCGGCGGCCAGTGCGGGGATGAGTGCGGCGAAGTCCGGGCGGCCCATGCGGGCGTGGGTCAGACAGGCGCCGAGGACGGCGTGGCCGTCGCGGTACTCCCAGCCCCGCAGCTCGCCCAGGCGGCCGAGGCCGACCAGGGCGGCGGGGCGCAACAGGCCGGCGTTGACGTCCCCCATCAGGTCCGTTCCGCCCGCCACCGGCACCGCGGCGGGCTCCGCGGCCAGCGCCGCGACGGCCTCGTCGAGCGTGGCCGGGAGCGCGACCGGCTGCGCCGTGCGCGGTGCGTGCGTGCTCACTCCTGCTGCCCCTCTCCGGTGGAACCCGGCTCCCGAGCCGTACGGTACGTCCTCCCGGCCCGGAGGTGGCAACTCTGGCATATTTTCCCGACCCGCAAACCGGGGGGCGGCCCTCTTCCGGGGGCTGCCGGGGGACCGCCCGGGGGATCGGACGGCGACGCGGGTCGCGGGGCCGGGGATCCGGCGGCCGGGAGCCGTTCGGGCGACGGGGAACAGCCTCTCCCGGGGGCGTCCCCGGCGCACCGGGTCGAAGGGCCCGAGCCCGTTGCTCTTCCTCCTCGCCCGGGGGCTCACCCGCGGTGTTGTGCCGCCGGGCCCGCGCCCGGGCCCCGGTGGTCACGGGTCGCCGGGCGCGCCGGAGGACGGTGGGGGCGCGCCGCGCGCCCGCTCACCCCGTCGGGGCACGGGACGGCCCGGGGCCGCGGACGGCGCGGTCCCCGGGGCGGCGCGGGGCCGCCCCGGTGGACGCGACCGGCGGGGCGCCGGGTCCCGGCCGGGGCCGCACGGCCCCGGCACGGGGGCTCAGCCCTTGCCGCCCTTGTCGCCGCCCTTGCCCCCGCGACCGCCGAAGGAGCTCATGGACTCGTAGATCTCCTTGCACATGGGGCACACCGGGTACTTCTTGGGGTCCCGGCCGGGCACCCAGACCTTGCCGCAGAGCGCCACGACGGGGCTGCCGTCGATCGCGCTCGCCATGATCTTGTCCTTCTGGACGTAGTGCGCGAAACGCTCGTGGTCGCCGTCACCGTGGGTCGTCTGCGGGGTGGGCTCGACCAGGGTGCCGGTGCCCGTCCCGCGCTCGGGCTCAGGAGTGCTCATGGGTCCCAAGCCTAATTGAGCGACGGGTCGTCCGGGTATGTGGCCAACAGGGCCAGCCCGGAGCGCTGGCGCCGCAGCACGGCCCGCCACAGGCCCTCCGGTCGGGGCACCGAGACGTCCCCCGGCTCGGAGTCCACGACGTACCAGGCGCCCTCGTCCAGCTCGCTCTCCAGTTGCCCGGCGCCCCACCCGGCGTAGCCGGCGAAGACCCGCAGCGAGCCCACCTCGCCCGCGAGCACCTCGGGGGGCGCGTCGAGGTCCACCAATCCGATCGAGCCGTGCACGCGCCGCCAGCCGAGCGGGCCCTCGCCGGGGACCACGGCCAGGGCGAGCGCGGCGTCCAGGGCCACCGGGCCGCCCTGGAACACGACCCCGGGCTCGCCGGCGAGGGCGGCCCAGGGTTCCAGGACCTCGGAGACGTCCACGGGGGTGGGGCGGTTGAGGACCACCCCGAGGGCGCCGTCGTCGTCGTGGTCCAGGACCAGGACGACGGAACGCGTGAAGTTGGGATCCGCCAGGGCGGGGGCGGCCACCAACAGCCGCCCGGCGAGCGAGGACACCTCGGGCATGACGACATGATTGCCCATCCGGGGGCCGCTCGGGAGGGCAACGGCGCAGGGCGCCCCGGCGGACCCCCGGGGGGATCGGGGTCGGGGCGCCC
>NZ_VKHS01000717.1 GCF_014141525.1 Streptomyces calidiresistens | reverse complement strand
GGATTGGGCCGTCGGGGGGCGGGGCGCGGGGCCCCGGAAGCCCGGCGCCCCGCCGGCCGGGCGCGCGTACGCTGGCCGGGTGGAGGACGCGCGGGTGCCCGGGCCGAACGGCCGGGAGAGCGGGCCGGGGGCGTGGGCGCGGTGGTGCGCCGACCGGGTGTCCGGCCTGCCCCCCTCCGTGGGACGGGTGCGCCTGCTGGGGATCGACGGGTACGCCGGGTCGGGCAAGAGCACCGCCGCCGACCGTGTGGCCCGGGAACTGGGCGGCGCCCCGGTGGTGCGGCTGGACGACCTGGCCGACCACGATGCGCCGATCGCTCCCGCCGAGCGGGTGCTGGAGACGTTGGTCGGTCCCTGGAGCCGCGGACTGGAGGCCGTGGTCGGCGTCTACGACTGGGAGCGGCGGCGGATCGGGCGTCGGGTGCGGGTGCCGCCGGCCCCGGTGGTGGTCCTGGAGGGTGTGGGCGCCGCCCGCCGGGCCCTGCGCCCGCACCTGGCGTGGTCCGTGTGGATGGATGTGCCGGCGGACACCGCGCGGGAACGGGGGCGGCTGCGGGACGGGCCGGCCCAGGCCGATTTCTGGGACCGCTGGGTCCCCCTGGAGAGGGAACACTTCGCGAACGAACCGTCACGGTCTCACGTGGATTGTCTGCTTGTCCCATGGGGGGCGGGATACGATGCCCGGGTACGGACATGCCCGGAATCCGACGGGTCGAGGTGGGAAGCGCCGTTGAGGGGGTCGTCATGAGTGCCGGCGCGGGCGGACGGCGCGAACCGCGCCCCGCGGCCGATCTGGCCTGGGTGCGCGGCGCGGACGCCTACGTGGCGGGGGTCTACGCGGAGGCCGAGGAGTGCTTCCGCGACGCCGTGCGTGAGGATCCGGGGATGGCGGACGCGTGGCTGGGTCTGCACGCCCTGCGCGTGGACGCGGGGACGGCGCTGAGCCGGATGTACGCCCATCGGGACCGCTTCGGCGATCAACGCGCCCGTCACGGACGTCCCCTGGCCTCGTGGTACTGGCTGGGCTGGTGGGTACAACCGGTGCTGGAGACCCGGCGGGACCTCCTCCTGGCACACGCCTCCCACCTGCTGGACGGACGGCGACTGGCGGAGTTGGACCGCGCCCTGGACGAGTGCCCGCCGCCGGCCTCCGATCCGGCGGCGGGCTTCCTGCACGCCTGCCGGGCCTATCTCGCCCGGGACTGGGAGACCCTGTACCGGCGCACCGCCTCCCTCCTGGACGACCCCCAACTGGGGGTGGAGGCCGGCCTGTTCGCCGGGATGGCCCGGGTACGGATGGACATGTTCGACCAGGCCGAACCGATCCTGGCCACGGCGCTGGCCCGATGTCGCAGCGAACAGCCCCAGCGCAAGGAACTGCGCTACTGGTTGGCCCGGGCCCGGGAGGGCAACGGGCGGGGAGCGGCGGCGATCGCGCTCTACCGCTCGGTGCTGGAGGCCGACCCGGGGTTCATGGACGCGGCGGCCCGTCTCCAGGCCCTGGCCGACGAGGACCCCATGGTCATGGCCTGTGACCTCGATCCGACGGGTGGGTACGGTGCCCACGACCGGCACGGCGGCGACGGAACCGTGGACGACCGGGGCTCCCGGGAACCCCGGCCCGACGTCGGCCGGGGCGGCCGGGGGCCCGAGCCCCCCGGCGGACCGGGGGACGGGGCCGCCGGGCCCGGGCCGCGGCCGTGGACCGGGGACGCCGACGCGGCGGGTCCCCCCGCCGGGGGCGACCGATGGGGACACGCCGACCCGCGCGAGGTCCCCGCCGGACCGGAGACGGCCCCGGGGGACGGCGCGGGCGAGCCGGGCGGGACGGCGGCCGAGGCCGTCGCCGAACTGGAACGCCTGGTGGGTCTGGAGCCGGTCAAGGAACGCGTGCGGGCGATGGCCGCCCGGGCGCACATGGACCGCCTGCGGTCCGGACGGGGGATGCCGGTGCGGCCCCCGGGCCGGCATTTCGCCTTCACCGGCCCGCCCGGCACGGGCAAGACGACGGTGGCCCGGATCATGGCGCGGGTGCTGCACGGGTTGGGGGTCTGCCGACACCGGCGCCTGGTGGAGGTCGGCCGGGCCGACCTGGTCGGGGAGTTCCTGGGGCAGACCGCCGTCAAGACCAACCGGGTGATCGAGTCGGCCCTGGGCGGGGTGCTGTTCGTCGACGAGGCGCACGCCCTGGCGCAATCGGGCTACGGACGGGGGGACGCCTACGGGGACGAGGCGCTGCAGGTCCTGCTCAAGCGCGCCGAGGAGGACCGGGACGAGCTGGTGGTCATCCTGGCCGGGCATCCGGCCGGGATGGAACGGCTGTTGGCCTCGGACCCGGGGATGGCCTCCCGGTTCCCGGTGATCGAGTTCCCCGGTTACGGGCCGGCCGAGTTGACGGCCATCGGGGAGGCGGTCGCCGCCGCGCGCGGTGACGTGTGGGATGCCGAGGCGACCGAGGAGCTGCGCAGCATCTGCGAGCACGTGGTGGCCGAGGGATGGGTGGACGACCTGGGACACGGGCGCTTCCTGCGTTCCCTCCACGAGGCGAGCTGCGCCTTCCGCGACGTGCGCCTGAGCGCGGCGGGCACCACCCCCGATCGGGAGGATCTGCGCACGCTGCGGTTGGCCGACCTGATGCGGGCCTACGGCGAGGTGGTGGCCGAGCGGGGCATGCCGCGACCCGACGACCGGGGGGTGCCGCCCGGGACCTGACCGGGTCCCGTCACCGGCTCGACGGTCCCGGAGGGCTCCCCGCGGCACCCTCCCCTTCCCGGGGCGGGTGGGGTGCGGTGGC
>NZ_VKHS01000716.1 GCF_014141525.1 Streptomyces calidiresistens | reverse complement strand
GGCGAGGGGCCGGGGGACGGCGCCCGAACCGGGGGACGGCTCCCGGGCCGGCCGTTGCGCCGGGCCGTGCCGACGCTGGGCTTCGGCGACCGGCCCCGCCGGCCGCGCTGACCCGGGCCCCACCGACCCCGGCCGCGCCGGCCCGGGACCGCGCGACGCGCTCCGGCACCCGGCGGACCGCCCCGCGCGGCACCGGCCTCCCGGCGGCGCGGGGGCGCCCGCGGGGGTCGCGGAAAATCGACCACGCCTCCGTCGGCGCGGCGTCGTACCCTTGAGGTCCGATCCTCGAGGAGCAGAGAGGGATGACGGGCCCCGTCGGGCCGCCCATGACTCAGACATCCACACCCCGCGCCGCGGGGGACGCCACCGCCGCCGAGGCCACCGCCCGCTTCACGGTGCCGGCCAAGCACCCCATGGTGACGGTGCTCGGTTCCGGCGACGCCCTGCTCCGGGTGATCGAGCAGGCCTTCCCGGCGACCGACATCCACGTCCGCGGCAACGAGATCAGCGCCACCGGTGACCCGCAGGAAGTCGCCCTGATCCAACGCCTGTTCGACGAGATGATGCTGGTGCTGCGCACCGGTCAGCCCATGACGGAGGATGCCGTCGAGCGGGCCATCGCCATGCTGCGCGGCGACGGCGCGGAGAGCCCCGCCTCCGTGCTGACCCAGAACATCCTCTCCAGCCGTGGTCGCACCATCCGCCCCAAGACGCTGAACCAGAAGCACTACGTGGACGCCATCGACCGGCACACCGTGGTCTTCGGCATCGGCCCGGCGGGCACCGGCAAGACCTACCTCGCGATGGCCAAGGCCGTGCAGGCGCTGCAGTCCAAGCAGGTCAACCGGATCATCCTGACCAGGCCGGCGGTCGAGGCCGGGGAGCGGCTGGGCTTCCTGCCCGGCACCCTCTACGAGAAGATCGACCCCTACCTGCGGCCGCTGTACGACGCCCTGCACGACATGCTGGACCCGGACTCGATCCCCCGGCTGATGGCGGCGGGGACCATCGAGGTGGCGCCGCTGGCGTACATGCGCGGGCGCACCCTCAACGACGCCTTCATCATCCTGGACGAGGCGCAGAACACGAACCCCGAGCAGATGAAGATGTTCCTGACCCGGCTGGGGTTCGAGTCCAAGATCGTGATCACGGGCGACGTGACGCAGGTGGACCTGCCCGGCGGCACCCGCAGCGGTCTGCGCCAGGTCCAGGAGATCCTGACCGGCGTGGAGGACGTCCACTTCTCCCGTCTCACCAGCTCGGACGTGGTCCGGCACAAGCTGGTCGGCCGGATCGTGGACGCCTACGAGCGGTACGACGACCGCGAGCGCGAGCGCGAGGACCGGGAGGACCGCCGGGCCCCCGACGACGCCGACGGCAGGACCCGCCGGGACCGCTCCCGCTCCGGCCGCCCCGGCCACTCCGGAAGGTGACGGGCCGGCGATCATGGCCATCGAGGTGAACAACGAGTCCGGCCTCGACTTCGACGAGAAGGCCGTACTCGACATCGCGCGCTACGCGCTCGCCCGCATGAGGATCCACCCGCAGTGCGAGCTGTCGGTCATCGCGGTGGACTCCGCGGCGATGGAACAGCTCCACCTGCAGTGGATGGACCTGCCCGGGCCCACCGACGTGATGTCCTTCCCGATGGACGAGCTGCGTCCCCCCGGGAAGGACGAGGAGGAACCCCCGCCGGGCCTGCTGGGGGACATCGTGCTCTGTCCCGAGGTGGCCCGGCGCCAGGGCGAGGCCGCCCCCACGGCCCACTCCATGGACGAGGAGCTGCAACTGCTCACCGTCCACGGCGTCCTGCACCTGCTCGGCTACGACCACGAGGAGGCGTCCGAGCGGGCCGAGATGTTCGGTCTGCAGAAGGCGATCGTGGACGGCTGGCGGGGCGAGCGCGGGCTCACCGGTCCCTCCCCGGCCCCCACGATCACGTGACCGCGCCTCCGTGCCCCGCCGGTCGGCCCGGGGCCGATCCGACTGCCGATGTGACGGTGTGACGACGACATGACGGGTTCCCTGCTCACCGGCGTCGCGGCCCTGGTGCTGCTGGCGTGGCTCGCCTCCTGCGCGGAGGCGGGCATCGCCCGCATCAACGGCTACCGCGCCGAGGAGGCGGTGCGGGCCGGCAAACGGGGCGCCGCCAAACTGGCGGCGGTGGCCACCGACCCGGTGCGCTACCTCAACCTCGCCCTGCTGCTGCGGGTCGCCGCCGAGACCGCCGCCGCCGTGCTGGTCACCTACGCCTGCCTGGTCTCCCTGGACTCCACGTGGCAGGCCCTGGGGTCGGCCTTCGGCATCATGCTGCTGATCTCCTTCGTGGCGGTGGGCGTCTCGCCGCGCACCATCGGGCGGCAGCACCCGGTGAACACCACCACCGCCGCCGCCCACGTCCTGCTGCCGCTGGCCAGGGTGCTGGGGCCGCTCACCCAACTGCTGATCCTGCTGGGCAACGCCCTGACCCCGGGCAAGGGCTTCCGGCGCGGACCGTTCGCCTCCGAGGCGGAACTGCGCGCCATGGTGGACCTGGCGGGCCGGGACCGGCTCATCGAGGACGAGGAGCGCCGCATGGTGCACTCGGTCTTCGAGCTGGGCGACACCATGGTGCGCGAGGTGATGGTGCCGCGCACCGACCTGGTGACGATCCCGCGGGACCGCACCCTGCGCCAGGGGCTCACCCTGGCGCTGCGCTCGGGTTTCTCCCGCATCCCGGTCACCGGGGAGAACGACGACGACATCGTCGGCGTGCTGTACCTCAAGGACCTGGTGCGCCGGGTGCACGTCAGCCGC
>NZ_VKHS01000715.1 GCF_014141525.1 Streptomyces calidiresistens | reverse complement strand
TCGGCCTCGGTGAGCCCGAGGGCGGCGAGGAACCCCTCGCGCTTGCGCCGCACCGGCACGAAGCGCTCCGGCCCCACCGCCAGGCCGATCCGGCGGTGACCCACCTCCCGCAGGTGCGCCACCGCCACAGCCGGTACGCCTCGCCCTCCACGCAGCCGCCGGAGACACCGCCGAGCACGGCCCCGTCGGCGTCCACGGCCAGGGCCGCGCCGGGTCCGCGCGGCGCGCTGCCGTCCACCGCGACGACGGTGGCCACGGCGAAGGAGCGACCCTCCGCGCACCAGCGGGCCAGGTCGGCCGCGATGTCCAGCATCGAGGGTCTCCTTCCTCCGGGCTTCCCCGTGTTCTCCCGTGTTCTCGCGTGTTCCCCGGTGTTCCCCGTCGGTCCGTCCCGTCGGTCACCCCCCGCTCGATCGGGCGGCCGGTGGGGGGTCGGGGACGAAGGCGTCACAGTCCACCAGGTGCTCGGGGCGGACCGGGACGCGGTGCAGCGCCCGGCCGGTGGCCTGCCGGATGGCGGCCACCACCGCCGGCGTGGAGGAGAGCGTGGGGGCCTCGCCGACACCGCGCAGCCCGTAGGGGGCGTGCTCGTCCGCCAGTTCCAGGATCTCCACCGGGATGGTCGGGGTGTCCAGAACGGTGGGGATCAGGTAGTCGGTGAAGGAGGCGTTGCGCACCCGGGCGTCCGGGCCGACGAGGATCTCCTCCATCACCGCCAGGCCCAGCCCCTGCACGGTGCCGCCCTGGATCTGGCCGATCACCGACAGCGGGTTGAGGGCCTTGCCGACGTCCTGCGCGCAGGCCAGCTCCACCACCTTGACCAGGCCCAGGTCGGTGTCCACCTCCACCACCGCCCGGTGCGCGGCGAAGGAGTACTGGACGTGGCCGTTGCCCCGGCCGGTGCGGATGTCGAAGGGCTCGGTGGGGCGGTGCCGCCACCGGCGCTCGATCTCGATCGCCTCCCCGCCCAGCACCTCCGCGATGTCCACCAGGCGCTCGCCGCCGGCGGTCGTGATCGCGCCGTCGACCGGCCGCAGATCCGGATCGGACCAGACCGGATCGCCGTTCCCGCCGAACCGGCGGCGGGCCAGCTCGATCAACCGCTCGCGCACCAGGACGCAGGCGTTGCGGACCGCGCCGCCGGTGACGTAGGTCTGTCGGGAGGCGGAGGTGGAACCCGCCGAGCCCACCCGGGTGTCGGCGGGCCGGATGACGACCCGCTCGACGCCCAGCTCGGTGCGGGCGATCTGGCCGTGCACCGTCACGCCGCCCTGGCCCACCTCGGCCATGGCGGTGTGCACGCTCACCACCGGCTCGCCGCCGACCACCCGCAGCCCCACACGGGCGGTGGAGTAGTCGTCGAAGCCCTCGGAGAAGCCGACGTTCTTGATGCCGACCGCGTAGCCGACACCGCGCACCACCCCCTCGCCGCGCGTGGTGTTCGACAGGCCGCCGGGCAGCTCCCTCGGGTCGGGGAGGACCGTGCCGGCCGGCCCCGCGCCCGCCCGGGGGCGCTCCGGCGGCATCGGCCGCCGGCGGACCCGCTCCAGCAGTTCGGCGACCGGAGCGGCGGAGTCCACCACCTGCCCCGTGGGCATGACCGAGCCCTTCGACATGGCGTTGCGCCGGCGCAACTCCACGGGATCCATGTCGAGGGCGGCGGCCAGCTTGTCCATCTGGGCCTCGTAGGCGAAGCAGGCCTGGACCGCGCCGAAGCCGCGCATCGCGCCGCACGGCGGGTTGTTGGTGTACAGGGCCAGGGCCTCGATGTGGACGTTCGGCACCTCGTAGGGGCCGGCGCCCAGCGAGGCGGCGTTGCCCACCACCGCCGGGGAGGAGGAGGCGTAGGCGCCGCCGTCCAGGACGATGCGGGCCGTCAGGTGGGTGAGCCGGCCCTCGCGGTCGGCGCCGTGCTCGTAGCGCAGCCGGGCGGGATGGCGGTGGACGTGGCCGAAGAAGGACTCGGTGCGGTCGTAGACCATCTTCACCGGCCGGCCGGTGCGCAGGGCCAGCAGGCAGGCGTGGATCTGCATGGACAGGTCCTCGCGACCGCCGAAGGCCCCGCCGACGCCGGAGAGCGTCATCCGGATCCGGTCCTCGGGCAGGCCGAGGACCGGGGCGATCTGCCACAGGTCGGCGTGCAGCCACTGGGTGGCGACGTACAGGTCCAGGCCGCCCTCGCCGTCGGGGACGGCCATGCCGGATTCGGGCCCCAGGAAGGCCTGGTCCTGCATCCCCACCTCGTACTCGCCGGTGACGACCACTGCGGCGCGGGCGCGGGCGGCGGTCACGTCGCCGCGCACCACGGGCTGGCGGTGCACGATGTTGGGGTGGTCGACGTGCTCGGCGTGCCGGTCGGTGCGGCCGGGGTGGAGCACGGGCGCGTCGGGGGCGGTGGCGGTCGCCTCGTCGACCACGACCGGCAGTTCCTCGTATCCGACCCGGATCAGGCCGGCGGCACGGCGGGCGATCTCGGGGTGGTCGGCGGCCACCAGCGCGACCGGCTCCCCGTGGTACCGCACCCGGTCGCGGGCCAGGACGGGGGTGTCGCGGATCTCCAGGCCGTAGTGCTTCTCCTCGGCGGGGAGGTCGGCGTGGGTGAGGACGGCGTGCACGCCGGGCACGGCGAGGGCGGCCGAGACGTCGAGGGACCGGATCGCGGCGTGGGCGTGGGGGCTGCGCAGGGTGTGGCCCCAGAGCATGGACTCGTGCCACAGGTCCGAGGCGTAGGCGAAGTCGCCGGTGACCTTGGGCACGCCGTCGGGGCGGCGGGCGGAGGCCCCGACGCCGCCGGTCGCCGGGGCGGGAC
>NZ_VKHS01000714.1 GCF_014141525.1 Streptomyces calidiresistens | reverse complement strand
CCCCGGCTCCGTCCGGGGCGGCGTCCCCCCGGGTCGCGGACCGGTCACCGCCCGCCCCGGCCTCCGGGGCGGCACCCGCGTCCTCCCTCGGCCCGCCGAGCCCCAGCGGCTCGTGATCGGTGAGGTCCTCGGCGAAGATCCGGGACAGGGGTTGGGGCCCCACGTACTGACGGCACGCGCAATCGGCCGGCTCGTACCCCAACGGCCTGCGGTCGGCGTCCCACCCCGTGGGCCGCTGGACCACCTCGTGGCAGTGACCGCGCCCGTCGTGCATCGCCAGGTGGTGGCCGCACCCGCACACCGGCTCCGGCGGTCGCTGCCGCTCCTCCGCCCGACGCAACTGCCGCTCCCGCATCCGGAGCTCCTCCAGGCGCCGCTCGTGACGGTTCTGCCGACCGTCGCGCAGGGTGTCGGCGATCCACGCCCCGCCGCCGCAGATCAGGAAGATCACCAGGATCCACATCCAGGCCATCACGGCGGCCGCCTCCCTCGTCGCGTCGCTCCGGGGTCCGGGCCGGACGGCGTGCCGCCCGGTCGGGGCGACGGATCGATCACCCGTGCCCCTGCCATCGAGCCTACGTGCACCGCGGGCCCCGGGGCAGGGTTCCCGACCGGCGGCCGGCGGCCTCCCGCTCCGCCGACGGGCCGGAAGCGGCCCCCGGTCAGCCGCTCGCGGTCGCCAGGGACAACTTCACCGCGAACCCCAGGAACAGCCCGCCGGCCGCCGCCGACGCCCCGGCGCTCAGCCTCCGCCGGCGCCGGAAGGCGGCGGCCAACCGGGCGCCGGTGAAGATCAGCACGCTCAGATAGGTGAGGCTGAAGATCTGCACCAGCACCCCCAGCGCCAGGAAGGACAGCGCCGGGTGCGGATAGGCCGGGTCCACGAACTGCACGAAGAAGGAGACGAAGAACAGGATCGCCTTCGGGTTCAGCAGGCTCGCCGTCAACGCGCGCCGGAAGGGCCGCTCGACGGCCACCCGGCCGGCGGCGGCCGGGGCCCCGTCGGCCGCGTCCGCGTCGAGCGCGGCCCCGGTGCCCCGGGGCTCGCGACGCCTGCGCCACAGCGCCACGGCTCCGCGCAACATCCCGATCGCCAGCCAGGTCAGGTACCCGGCGCCGAGGAACTTCACCACGGTGAACGCCGCCGGGCTGGCCTGCAACAGGGAGGCCACACCCCCGGCCGAGAGGATCATCAGCGCCGCGTCGCCGCAGAAGACCCCGGCCGCGGCCCGGTACCCCTGCCGGACGCCGCGGCGGGCGGCGACGGACAACACGTACAGCGAGTTCGGCCCCGGCAGCAGGATGATCAGGGCCAGGCCCACCAGGTAGGTGGGGAGATCGGTGATACCCAACACGGGCGCAGCGTGCCACACCGGCCCACCCGGCGCGAAGCGGGTTTCACCGGCCGGACGCCGCCCCCTCCCCGGGCCCGGCGGTCGGCGTGCCCACCGCCCCGGCCCGCAGCACTTCCGCCGCCTCGCGGAACCCCTGGCGCACGGCCCATTCCACCGGGGTCCGGTCGTCCTCCGAGGGGCCCTCCCGCAGCCGGGGATCGGCACCGGCGGCGAGCAGCACCCGGATCACCTCCGTGTGGTTCCACGCCGCCGCCGCGCCCATCGGGGTGCCGCCCGTGCCGTCGTTCCCCGGGGTCGCCGCGTTCGGGTCGGCGCCGGCCCGCAGCAGTTCCCGCGCCACGGCCGGGGCCCCGGCGAGCGCCGCCGCGTACAGCGGGCCGAACCCCTCCGCGTCCGGGCCGCGGGCATCGAACCCCGAGCGCAGCAGCTGCCGGACCGCCCCGGCGTCGTCCCGCCCCACCGCCCGCGCGAACCGTGCCCGCCGCTTCTTCTCCCGTCGTCGCGTCACGGCGGCACGGTACCGCCGCGCCGGGATCACCCGGGGACCGACCGGGTATGGGAAACACGGGGGCCGGGTACGACAGAGCAGCGACGCGGGCCCCGCCGGCGCGGACCGGGCAAGTCGCCGACCGCCCGGGGAGGCCCGGGGCACCGAGGAGAGGATTCCCATGCAGCCGACCCCGCCGCCGTCCGAGGACCCCGGCGCCGGCCGTCCGCCCGGCGAGGGGGGCGAGAAGCCGCGCGGCATGGGGGCCGCCGTGGCCATCGGCGTCCTGGTGGTGCTCGGTCTGCTGCTCGGCGTCTTCGCGCTGGGACTGGCCGACAACGGCGACGAGGACACCGACGGCAACGGCTCCGGGAACGGGGACACCGCCGGCCGGGAGGCGGCACCCGGCGCGGGGGTGACCCCGGAGGAACCGCTGCGGCTGCTGCCGGTGGAGGAGGCGCTGCCCGGCGCCTGCGGGGAGCCGGGGCAGGACGCCTTCACGACACCGGACGGGAACACCTGCCTGACCGTGGTCACCGACGAGGGACTGGTCGTCGAGGAGTTGGCCGCCGTCGAGGTGGTGGACGGCAGACCGCAGGGCATCGGCACGGTGGTGGAGGTGACACTGGTGGAGGCCGACGCCGGGGCGCTGGCCGACCTCACCGGCGATGTCGCCGCCCGCTCCGACCCCGGCAACCGCCTGGCCGTCGTCCTCGGTGAGGAACTGCTGATGGCCCCCACCGTCGTGGAACGGCTGGAGAGCGGGGGGCTCCACATCTCCGGGGTGAGCCACGAGGAGGCCGAGGAACTCGCCGACCGCCTCGGCGGCTGACCGACACGCTCACCCGGACCACCCGGACCACCCGGACCGGCGGGTCACAGGGCGCACCACCCCGACCCACCCGGTCCGGACCGGTGCCGACCCACACCCCCTCGCCCGCGCACACCTCGGCCGGACCCCCACCTCCGTCCGC
>NZ_VKHS01000713.1 GCF_014141525.1 Streptomyces calidiresistens | reverse complement strand
GCCATGCTGCGCGCCCTGCACGCCCTCCCCCTCCCGCCTGTTCCCCTTCCCGAGTTCCGTCCGCTGGCGTCCCTGGAACAGCGGGTGGCCGCCGGTACCTCCCTGTCCGCCCACCACCGCGCCTGGCTCACGGACCGGATCGAGGAACTGCTCGTCTCCTACGAACAGCTCGACTCGCCTCTGGGGCCCGGACTGCTCCACGGCGACGCCTATCCGGGAAACACCCTGTGGGACGGCTCCTCGGCACGACTCGGCGACTGGGACGAGGCGGCCTTCGGCCCCCGTGAACTCGACCTCGCCAACACCTACCAGGGCGTGCGCTTCGGACGCACCGAACAGGAGCTGGAACGCTTCGGCGCCGGGTACGGCCGTGACATCCGGGACTGGCCCGGGCTTCCGGTTCTCTGCCGGATCCGGGACCTGCACACCCTGGGTTCCTACATCCGGCGGGCCGACGCCGGGGACGAAGCAGCCTCGGCAGAACTCGTCCGGCGCCTGGACAGCCTCCGGTCCTGCTCCGATACCGAGGTGTGGGCTCCCGCCCGCTGATCGGTCATCCCCGCAAGGAGTCGTCCAGATACTCCTGGCCGGGGCCGAACAGCCCGTAGGGCACGTACCCGGGCAGCTCCGGATGCGTGACCCAGGCCAGCTCGGCGAGTTCCTCGGCATCGGCGAGGTGCGGGGTTCCGGAGACCACCTCGCAGGCGATGTAGGACATGAGCCGCCGCGTCTTCGGATGGACGCGCTCCCCCAGGGGCGCGACAGCCCGGACGACCAGGCCGGTCTCCTCCTCGGTCTCCCGGACGGCCGCCTCCTCGGCGGTCTCCCCCGCTTCGATCTCCCCAGCGGGGAACTGCCATGTCCTCTGTCATCGAACCTGGATCGTTTGTCACTGAAGTTGGACCGATGAGCCGGCTTCATGCGGCTGGGTCGTGCGCGACCCAGACCGGGGACGGCGCTCATTGCTTCTTGCTCGTACCGAAAGGACGCGCGTGGCCGCCGTGGATCACGGCGTCCATCATCCCCTCATCGCACTTCTCTTCCGGAGGCCACACCCACCGCTCGGTCGGCGGCCAAAGCGGCATGGCATTGGGGAACTCCTCGAACTTGTTCAGCCGCCTGTCGCCGGGCAGGCGCATCGAGCACACCTGGATCCCGAAGTGACCCAGGCGCAGGAAGCCGACGATGCCCTTGGGCCTGACTGACTTGCGTAGATGCCACTCGAACAGGACTTCCTCGTCCATCCCGTAGGCGCGGACCGGCATGTGGAAGGCGCGGGCGATCATGCGGCGGGTGGACAGGCGCCGATAGCGATAGAGGTAGGCGAAGTCGGCCGCAGGTATCACCCCATGGTGCTCCTTCGGATTGGTGAAGGAGAACATCATGATTGTCTTCATCGCCCAGGCGGCGAGGTCGGACTGCATCTGTCGGTCCAGGATGACCACGAACTCGTCGGTGCCCAGGATGAGGGGAAGAAGGAACGGCCGGACGCCCTCCTCCAGGTCATTCATCCAGCCGCTGTTGCAGTCCCTGCACACGCACTTGGCGGTCATTTCCCCGAAGCGATGGCGGACATCCCTGAGGATGGTGCCGTCTAGGTCGACGACGACCGACTTCTGGTAGATGCCGGGGATGTCCCCGCGCGGAATCTTGGTCACCCACTTCGGTATGACGTGTTCGTTGCTGTTGGCTGGCGCTCCGCAGAAGACGCACCCGGTCATGCTGCTCCCCTATTCTGGCGATTCCACCGGGGATCGTAGGGTCTGGGGGGCCGTCGCTGCTTGCTTTTTGCGGCGGCGATAAGCGCGGGCGACGCATGTGTTCGAGCAGTACTTGCGGAGCCGGCCGCCTTGGCCCGGCTCGATGGGTATGCCGCATTCGAGGCAGCCGAGGGACTGATCCGGGTGTGGTGCGCCGGGAAAGGGCAGGGAGGACAGGCCCATGCTCTTCTGCCAGGCCCACCCACTGCACCGTTTCGAGCACCAGCGTCTGTTGGGGAACCTGCCGATGGGGGTCTGGCATGCCTCGCAGGTCACGATCGGGATGGCTTCCCGTTCGCGTCGTCGTTCCCGGTAGGCGGCCTCGCGGCAGGCGTGTGAGTAGTAGCGACGCCTCTCCGAGGCTCCGACGGAGAGGCGTCGCTCGCAGTGTGCGCAGGTGACGAGGCGTCTTCTGTCCGGCTTCTGCGGCTTGGGCCGGTTTCGGCGGTAGTTCTTCGTGCGGCAGGCGCCTGAGCAGGTCCGGCGCTGGGTGCTCCTCGTGAT
This sequence comes from Streptomyces calidiresistens, assembly GCF_014141525.1. Lineage (GTDB taxonomy): Bacteria > Actinomycetota > Actinomycetes > Streptomycetales > Streptomycetaceae > Streptomyces > Streptomyces calidiresistens. Next base: position 562 of record NZ_VKHS01000713.1, on the reverse strand, counting down.
GGACATGGTGGAGCCGCACTCCTTGCAGCGGCCGTGTCCGAGGATGTCGCGTAGTTCGTCCGCATCACATCCGGTCACGGTGGCGATCCGGTCCCACTGGAGCTCGCCTCGGTGCCAGGGCGGCTCCCGCAGGGTCCGTCGCAAGTAACGGGGCTTGAGGCAGTTGGCCTCGGCGAGCCGGTCGATGAACGATTCGCGGCCCTCGCCCGCGATGGGACGGACCTGGAACGGAAGCTGGACCAGCTCAATGGCCGGCTGTGTCGGCTTGCTGCGGGTCACCGGCCATTCCTCGTGGCGAGGGGCTGGGAGGACTGCGCGGCGACATCGAGAGGGATCGCCTTCAGGCCCCGCTGCGTGATCTTCTCGGTGCCGTCGAGGATCGCGTCGATCGCGGCTCCGCGTATCAGGTGGGAGAGCGCGCCGATCATGCCTCCGGTCTGATCGTGGAGGAAGCGGTCGAGCTTCGCCAGAGTGCGGGGCTCGTGTTCGTGCAGGAGCAGAGTGCTCTCCAGGGTCCTGACCAGGCCCTTCCACTCGTTGTTGTAGGGGAAGGGGTGGGAGG
>NZ_VKHS01000712.1 GCF_014141525.1 Streptomyces calidiresistens | reverse complement strand
CGTTTCCCATCACCCCACACGCAGGGAGACCCACGACGTGACACCACACCGGTTCGACCGATCCGCCCGCCGACGCCCCCGCCGCGGTCGACTGGTCGCCGCCCTGGCGACCGGGAGCGCGGCCGGCGCGCTGCTCCTCACCGGCCTGCCCGGTATCGCGACGGCCGACGAGACGACCATCGACGCGAACGCCGCCGACAACCTGCTCGTCAATCCCGGCTTCGAGTCCGGCCTCAGCGGCTGGACCTGCAGCGCGAACTCCGGCTCCGTGGTGTCGGATCCGGTGCGCAGCGGGAGCGGCGCCCTGGCCGCCGCACCGGCCGGTTCCGACAACGCCCGCTGCGAGCAGACGGTGAGTGTGCGGCCGGGCTCCGAGTACCGACTCAGCGGCTGGGTGCGGGGTGGCTACACCTTCCTCGGCGCGGTGGGCCCCGGCACCGAACAGGTCTCCACCTGGACCCCCGGGGCGGGCACCTGGCAGGAGCTGAGTCTGACGGTGACCACCGGCCCGGGCACCGAGGAACTGACCGTCTTCACCCACGGTTGGTACGGCACCGACACCTACCTGGTGGACGACCTCGTGCTGGCCGGCGAACCGGGTGAGGGCGGACCGGGGGATCCGCCCGTGGATCCGCCGACCGACCCGCCCGCCGCTCCCGGCGGGGTGGGCGTCAGCGGCACCACCCCCACCTCCGTCTCCCTGGAGTGGCAGGCCGTCGAGGGCGCCGAGCGCTACCACGTGGCGGTGAACGGTGAACGACGGCAGACCGTGACCGGCACCTCCGTCACCGTCGGTGGGCTCACCCCGGACACCACCTACCGGCTGCGGGTGACGGCGGAGAACGCGGGCGGTGAGTCCGCTCCCTCCGCCGAGGTCTCGGCGACCACCCGCCCGGCGACCGGCGGCGGGAACGGCTCCGGCGTGCCCCGTCACGCGGTGACCGGCTACTGGCACAACTTCGACAACAACTCGGTGATCCAGAAGCTGCGGGACGTGCCGAGGGACTTCGACATCATCGCGGTCTCCTTCGCGGACGCCACACCCCGTACCGGTGAGATCGAGTTCAACCTCGACCCCTCGCTGGGCTACTCCTCGGAGCAGGAGTTCAAGGACGACATCGCCGCCAAGCAGGCCGAGGGCGTCTCGGTGATCATCTCGGTCGGCGGCGAGGTGGGCAACGTCATCATCAACGACGCGGCCTCCGCGCGGCGCTTCGCCGACAGCACCCTCGCCCTGATGGACGAGTACGGCTTCGACGGGGTGGACATCGACCTCGAACACGGCATCAACGCCACGTACCTGACGCAGGCGATGCGGGACATCCACGCCGCCGTCGGGGACGACCTCGTCTACACGATGGCCCCGCAGACCATCGACATGCAGCACACCGGCACCGAGTACTTCAAGCTGGCCCTGAACACCCGGGACTTCCTGACGGTGGTCAACATGCAGTACTACAACAGCGGCAGCATGATGGGCTGTGACAACCGGGTGTACTCGGTCGGGAGCGTCGACTTCCTCACCGCCCTGGCCTGCATCCAGTTGGAGAGCGGGCTGGACGCCTCCCAGGTCGGCATCGGGGTCCCGGCCTCGCCGCGCGCGGCCGGTAACGGCTACGTCTCCCCCGAGACGGTCAACCGGGCCCTGGACTGCCTGACCCGGGGCACCAACTGTGGCTCCTTCACCCCGCCGCGGCTCTACCCCGAACTCCGGGGGGCCATGACCTGGTCCACCAACTGGGACGCCCACTCCGGGTACGCCTGGTCCTCGGTGGTCGGCCCGCACGTGCGCGGCCTGTCCTGAGCCCTCCCGAACCCCGGTGCGGGGGTGGCCTGCGGCGCCCCCGCACCGGCCCGGCCGACGGCCCGAGCCGGATCGGGCCGACGGCCGTCCCGGTGTCCGCCCGTCGGGGGCGGACACCGGGACCGGCGAACCGAGCCGCCCGGCCCCGGGGACCCTCACTCCCCGGACCCCATCACCTCCCGCCAGCCCGGATCGACGGCGACGCGCACCAGGTCGTCCGTCGAGAGCGGCATGTCCTCCCGGATCGGCTCCTCGCCGTGGTCGGGGGCGTTGATCAACGTGAACTCGACGCGGAACCCGTCGGGGTGCAGGGCATGCGCCCACCACAGGGTCTCCGGGCCGTACGCGGTGTCGGCAAGGGTGCAGACCGCCACTCGCAGACCGTCGGTTCGGGGCTCCTCGACGCAGTCGGCCACCGGGTCGTCGAGACCGAAGGCGGGGTCGTCGCCACCGACGAGGAAACCCTCCGGTCCGAAGTCGAGATCGGCCCGCACGGCACCGGCCCCGTCGTCCAGCACCACACCGGGCAGGAACATCGGCTCCCCCGGATGCTCGGTCAGGTCGATACCCTCGGGGAGGAGGCCGGCCAGGTGCTCACGGACCTCGGCGGCCTTCTCGGCGCTCGGCGGCTCCCACTCCTCCTCGTCCTCCTCGCTCTCCTCCCCGGGCGATCCGTACCGGACGTCCACCTCGTCGAGGACCTTCTGCCAGACGGGGGCGAGGACGATTTCCTCCAGGGTGTCGCGGTTGATCGGGAAGACATAGTCCTCCAGCTCCTCCGGCTCCGCCACCTCCTTGGTCAGGGAGAACAGCAGCCTCCGGCTGCCGGGCCCCTCCCCGTCCGGCCCGCCGGGGCTCTGGAGCAGCGCCTCCAGGGTGCGGGTGGCGAACCCCTCGCCACCGAGGATGTCGACCGGGGGCGCCACGGTCTCCCACCGGGCCACCGAGAGCACGGAACCGTCGGCGAGCCGTCGCTCCTCGCACTCGACCACCTCGTCCTCCCCCGCGTCCTCCCCCTCGGTC
>NZ_VKHS01000711.1 GCF_014141525.1 Streptomyces calidiresistens | reverse complement strand
CCCCGACCCCCTCGGCCGGTCCCCGGGGACCGGCCGAGGGGGTCGGACGGCGCCCCATCAGGCGCCGGAGGACTCCCCGGCCCGGACATCGGCCTCCCGGGCCCGCATGGCGCGCACCACGCCGGCCCGGCTCTCCGTGACCAGCCGGCGCAGCGCCGCGTTCGGCCGCGCCTCCGCCAGCCAGGCGTCGGTCCGCTCCACGGTCTCCGATCCGATCTGCAGCGCCGGGTACAGACCCACCGCGATCTGCTGCGCCATCTCGTGGCTGCGCGACTCCCAGACGTCCTTGAGCACCTCGAAGTACCGGGCCGAGTACGGCTCCAGCAGTTCGCGCTGGTCGGGCTGGATGAAGCCGCCGATCACCGACTCCTGGACGGCGTTGGGCAGGGAGTCGCCCTCGATCACCAGGGCCCAGGCCGCGGCCTTGGCCCCGGCGGTCGGCACGGCGGCCCGCGCGTACGCGGCGTGCCGCTCACCGGCGGCGGTGGCGTCCCGTTCCAGCTCGGCGGCGATCTCCGTCTCCCCGGCGCGCCCGCGCGCCACCAGACGGTGCAGCAGGCTCCAGCGCAGCTCGGTGTCGACCGTCAGCCCCTCGACGACCTCGGAGCCGTCCAGCAGCCCCGCCAGCAGCGCGAGTTGCTCGTCGGTGCGGGCCACGGCGGCGAACGCCCGCGCCCACGCCAGCTGGTGGTCCCCGCCCGGCTCGGCGCCCCGCAGGAAGTCCAGGGCCGCCTCCGTCCAGCGGGACAGCCCCTCCTCCCGCCACGCCGGGTCCGCGTACAGCTCCAGGGCGAGCTTGACCTGCCGGTGCAGCGTCTGCACCACGCCGATGTCGCTCTCCCGGCCGATGCCGGAGAGCACCAGCTCCAGGTAGTCGCGGGTGGCCATCTCCCCGTCGCGGGTCATGTCCCAGGCCGAGGCCCAGCACAGGGCGCGGGGCAGCGACTCGGCGAAGTCGCCCAGCCGCTCGGTGACCACGGCCAGCGAGTCCGCGTCCAGCCGCACCTTGGCGTAGCTCAGGTCGTCGTCGTTGAGCAGGATCACGGCGGGCCGGGCGCGTCCGACCAGCTCCGGCACCTCGGTCAGCCCGCCGTCCACGTCCAGCTCGATCCGGTCGGCGCGCACCAGCGCGCCCCGTCCGTCCGAACCGTCCGGGCCCTCCCGGACCTCGTACAGACCGATGGCGATGCGGTGCGGACGCAGCACCGGCTCCCCGGTCGCGCCCTCCGGCAGGGCGGGCGCCTCCTGCCGGACGGCGAAGGAGGTGATGACGCCGTCGGCGTCGGTGGTGATCTCCGGCCGCAGGATGTTGATGCCGGCCGTCTCCAGCCAGGCGCGGGACCAGGCGGACAGGTCCCGCCCGCTGGTCTCCTCCAAGGCCGTCAGCAGGTCCGGAAGGGTGGTGTTGCCCCAGGCGTGGCGCTTGAAGTACGCCTGCACGCCCCGGAAGAACGCGTCCTCCCCGACGTAGGCCACCAACTGCTTGAGCACCGAGGCGCCCTTGGCGTAGGTGATGCCGTCGAAGTTGACCAGGACGTCGTCCAGGTCGCGGATCTCGGCCATGATCGGGTGGGTGGACGGCAGCTGGTCCTGCCGGTACGCCCAGGTCTTCATCTGGTTGGCGAAGCTGGTCCAGGCGTGCGGCCAGCGGCTGCCCGGGGCGGCGGCCTGGCAGGCGACGGAGGTGTAGGTGGCGAACGACTCGTTCAACCAGAGGTCGTTCCACCACTCCATGGTCACCAGGTCGCCGAACCACATGTGGGCCAGCTCGTGCAGGATGGTCTCCGCACGGCCCTCGTAGGCGGCGTCGGTCACCTTGGAGCGGAAGACGTACTGGTCGCGGATGGTGACCGCGCCCGCGTTCTCCATCGCGCCCGCGTTGAACTCCGGGACGAACAGCTGGTCGTACTTGGCGAAGGGGTAGGGGAAGTCGAACTTCTCCTCGAACCAGTCGAAGCCCTGCCGGGTGACCTCGAAGATCGCCTCGGCGTCCAGGTGCTCGACCAGGGAGGGTCGGCACCAGATGCCCAGCGGAACGGTGCGGCCGTCCTTCTCCCGGGAGCTGTGCACCGAGGCGTAGGGTCCGGCGATGAGCGCGGTGATGTAGGTGGAGATGCGCGGGGTGGGCTCGAACCGCCACACCCGGTCCGCGGGCTCCGGGCTCGGGGAGTTGGAGATCACCGACCACCCCTCGGGGGCGGTCACGGTGAAGCGGAAGGTGGCCTTGAGGTCGGGCTGCTCGAAGCAGGCGAAGACGCGCCGCGCGTCCGGCACCTCGAACTGGGTGTAGAGGTAGGCGCTGCCGTCCACCGGATCGACGAAGCGGTGCAGGCCCTCACCGGTGTTGGTGTAGGCGCAGTCGGCGACCACCCGCAGCTCGTTGGCGCCCTCGACCAGGTTCGGCAGGGCGATCCGCGAGTCGGCGAAGACCTTCTCCGGGTCCAGCGGCTCGCCGTTGAGGACGACCTCGCGCACCGTCGGGGCCACCAGGTCGACGAAGCTCGAACCGGCCGCGTTCGCCTCGAACCGCACGGTGGTCTCGGAACGGAAGGTGCCGCCCGCGGGGGCCTCGGTGATGTCGAGGACGATGTCGTATTCCTCGACGCGGAGCAGACGAGCCCGCTCCCGCGCCTCGTCCCGGGTCAGATTGGTTCCAGGCACAGTGTGGTGCTCCTTCTGCGGTTCTCGCGATTCTGCGGTTCTGCGGTGGCCGTACCGGGCGCGTCCCGCCCTCCGACCGGGGTGAACGGGGACGCACCCGCATGCTGCCACGATCCTTTCACGGGGCACCGGGCAGCGCGCGGGGATTGTGCCGGGACGGGGAGGGGGG
>NZ_VKHS01000710.1 GCF_014141525.1 Streptomyces calidiresistens | reverse complement strand
GCTGTGTATAAGAGACAGCGGGGGCGGCGGGGCGGGCCGCGACCCGGCGGCGCCTGAGCTCCGGCAGGGCCGCGCCGGGCACTCCCCGCTTGACGCCGATCAGGGCGTCCATCAGCCGCAGCCCCTCGAAGGCGTCGCGGGCGTAGCGGACCTCGCCCTCGTAGATCTCGTGCAGGTCCTGCTCGACGTAGGCGCGGGTCAGCGCGGCGCCGCCGAGGATGACGGGGTAGTCGGCGGCCATGCCCCGCTTGTTCAGCTCCTCCAGGTTCTCCTTCATGATCACCGTGGACTTCACCAGCAGGCCGGACATGCCGATCACGTCGGCGCGGTGCTCCTCGGCGGCCTCCAGGATCGCGGAGACCGGCTGCTTGATGCCGAGGTTGACCACGTTGTAGCCGTTGTTGGACAGGATGATGTCCACCAGGTTCTTGCCGATGTCGTGCACGTCGCCGCGCACGGTGGCCAGCACGATGGTGCCCTTGCCGGAGTTCCCGTCGGCGTCCTCGACCTTCTCCATGTGCGGTTCGAGGTGGGCGACGGCGGTCTTCATCACCTCGGCCGACTGGAGCACGAAGGGCAGCTGCATCCGGCCGGCGCCGAACAGCTCGCCGACGGTCTTCATGCCGGCCAGCAGGGTGTCGTTGACGATCTCCAGGGCGGGGCGCTCGCGCAACGCCTCGTCCAGGTCGGCCTCCAGCCCGTTCCGCTCGCCGTCCACGATCCGCCGCCGCAGCCGCTCCTCCAGCGGCAGCGCGGCCAGTTCCTCGGCCCGGCCGGCCTTCATCGCCTTGCTGTCCACGCCCTCGAAGAGCTCCAGCAGCCGGGCCAGCGGGTCGTAGTCCCCGCTGCGGCGGTCGTAAACGAGGTCGAGGGCCACCCGGACGTGCTCGGGGTCCAGGCGGGCGATGGGCAGGATCTTCGCGGCGTGCACGATGGCCGAGTCCAGGCCGGCCTTCACGCACTCGTCGAGGAAGACGGAGTTGAGCACGGTGCGGGCGGCGGGGTTGAGGCCGAAGGAGATGTTGGACAGTCCCAGCGTGGTCTGGACCCGGGGGTGCCGGCGCTTGAGCTCGCGGATGGCCTCGATGGTGGCCGCGCCGTCCCCGCGGGACTCCTCCTGGCCGGTGCAGATGGTGAAGGTCAGGCAGTCGATGATGATGTCGGACTCGTCGATGCCCCACCGGCCGGTCAGTTCCGCAATGAGGCGTTCGGCGATGGCGACCTTCTTCTCGGCCGTGCGGGCCTGGCCCTCCTCGTCGATGGTGAGGGCCATCAGGGCGGCGCCGTGTTCGGCGGCCAGCCGGGTGACGCGGGCGAACCGGGAGTCGGGGCCGTCGCCGTCCTCGAAGTTCACCGAGTTGATCACGGCGCGTCCGCCCAGGCGCTCCAGGCCGGCACGGATGACCTCGGGCTCGGTGGAGTCCAGCACGATCGGCAGCGTGGAGGAGGTGGCGAGGCGGCCGGCGAGTTCGGCCATGTCGGCGACGCCGTCGCGACCGACGTAGTCCACGCACAGGTCGAGCAGGTGGGCGCCCTCGCGGATCTGGTCGCGGGCGATCTCCACGCAGTCGTCCCAGCGGCCCTCCAGCATGGCCTCGCGGAACTTCTTGGAGCCGTTGGCGTTGGTGCGCTCACCGATGGCCAGGTAGGAGGCGTCCTGCCGGAAGGGCACCGCCTGGTAGAGCGAGGAGGCGCCGGGCTCGGGGCGGGGCTCGCGGGGTGCCGGGGTCAGATCCCGTACCCGCTCGACGACGTGCCGCAGGTGTTCGGGGGTGGTGCCGCAGCAGCCACCGATCAGGGAGAGCCCGAACTCCCGGACGAAGGCCTCGTGGGCGTCGGCCAGCTCCACCGGGGTCAGCGGGTAGTGGCTGCCGTCGGCGCCCAGGACGGGCAGGCCGGCATTGGGCATGCAGGACAGCGGCACCCGGGCGTGCCGGGACAGGTGGCGCAGGTGCTCGCTCATCTCGGCCGGGCCGGTGGCACAGTTCAGGCCGATCATGTCGATGCCCAGCGGTTCCAGGGCGGTGAGCGCGGCACCGATCTCCGAGCCCAGCAGCATGGTGCCGGTGGTCTCGACGGTGACCTGCACGATCAGCGGCAGGTCCAGGCCGGACTCCGCGAGGGCGCGGCGGGAACCGACCACCGCCGCCTTGGTCTGCAACAGGTCCTGGCTGGTCTCCACCAGCAGGGCGTCGGCACCGCCCTCGATCAGCCCGGCGGCGTTGTCCCGGTAGGCGTCGCGCAGCACCGGGTAGCCGGTGTGGCCCAGGGTGGGCAGCTTGGTTCCGGGGCCGATGGAACCCAGGACCCAGCGGGGCCGGCCGTCGCGCGCGGTGTACGCGTCGGCGGCCTCCCGGGCCACCCGGGCGCCTGCGGCGGACAGTTCGGTGATGCGGTGGGGGATGTCGTACTCGCCCAGCGCGGAGTGGTTGGCACCGAAGGTGTTGGTCTCCACGCAGTCCACGCCGGCGTCGAAGTAGGCCTCGTGGACGGAGCGGACGATGTCGGGTCGGGTGACGTTGAGGACCTCGTTGCAGCCCTCCAGTTGCTGGAAGTCCTCCATCGAGGGCTCGGCGGCCTGGAGCATGGTTCCCATGCCGCCGTCGGCGACGACGACGCGCTCGGCGAGCGCGGCCCGCAGGGCCGCGGCACGGGCGGCCGGCTCGGTGGGGACGGCGGAGGGGACGGACGAAGCCATGGGTGGTCTCCCGGGGTGCGACGGCTGTCGGCTTTGCGTCCCGACGGGACGCACCCGCTCAGGGTATCGGCGTCGGCCGGAAAAGGGCCGGAGGCGTCCGGCGGCCGGACATCCGGGGAGGGTCGGGGGGAGGGG
>NZ_VKHS01000071.1 GCF_014141525.1 Streptomyces calidiresistens | reverse complement strand
GGACCGGGGGACACCGGGGGGAGCGGGCACGGCCGGGGTCCGGTCCCGGACCCGGCCGAGCACACCCGGTTGCGACACGCTAATCAGATGAAATGCCCAATACGTCCGACCTGCCGCACGTGCCGCCGGGCTTCACCCGTCCGGGGGAGGAACGGGGGCCCGCCCGCGATACCGTGAGGCGGTGAGCAGCAACCATCCGCCCGAGCGCCCCGAACCGGGACCCGCCTCGGCCGACACCCCCCCGGTCTCCGTGATCATGCCGGTGCTCAACGAGGAGCGGCATCTGCGCGCGTCCGTCGAGCACATCCTGCGCCAGGAGTACCCCGGCGAACTGGAGGTGGTCATCGCCCTCGGGCCGTCCACCGACCGCACCGACGAGATCGCCGCCGCCCTGGTGGCCGAAACCGCCGACCACCCGCGCTGCCGGGTGGTCACCGTTCCCAACCCCACCGGGCGCACCCCCGCCGCGCTGAACGCCGCCATCAAGGCCTCCCGCCACCCCGTGGTGGTCCGCGTCGACGGCCACGGGATGCTCTCCCCGGACTACATCGCCCGCGCCGTGCGGCTGTTGGGTGAGACCGGCGCGGCCAACGTCGGCGGCATCATGCACGCCGAGGGGGAGAACGACTGGGAGCGGGCCGTCGCCGCCGCGATGACCTCCCGGATCGGCGTGGGCAACGCCGCCTTCCACACCGGAGGCGCCGCCGGCCCCGCCGAGACCGTCTACCTCGGGGTCTTCCGGCGCGAGGTGCTGGAGCGGCAGGGCGGCTACAACGAGGAGTTCATCCGCGCGCAGGACTGGGAACTGAACCACCGCATCCGGAAGGACGGCGGCCTGATCTGGTTCTCCCCCGAGCTGCTGGTCTCCTACCGGCCCCGACCCACGGTGCGCGCGCTGGCCCGTCAGTACCGGGACTACGGGCGCTGGCGGCGGGTGGTGGCGCGCTACCACCCCGGCTCGATCAACCTCCGCTACCTCGCGCCGCCGACCGCCGTGGTGGCGATCGCCGCCGGTTTGCTGGCCGGCACCGTCGGCCCGGCGCTGGGGGTCGGTGCCGCCGCCTGGACCCTCGTGGTGCCGGGCGGCTACCTCGCCGCCGTCACCGCCGGCTCGGTCCCCGCCGGCCGGGGCCTGCCGTTCGGCGCCCGGGTGCGGATCCCGGTCGCGCTGACCACCATGCACATGTCCTGGGGCTGGGGCTTCCTGACCAGCCCCCGGAAGCTGGCCGAGCGGGTGCGCGCCGCCCGCTGACCCGCCGTCACCGGGTCCGGGCGCCGGGCCCGGTGACGACCCGGCGGGCCCGGCGCCCGGGTCACCACACGGCCCCCGGGTTGACGGTCATGCAGGCGCTGTCGTCGTCCGCGCTCAACGCCTTGGAGTCGTCCAACTCCCTGTGCTCCTCGTCCCCCCGGCGCTCCGGGTCCTCCACCGGCTTCGGGTAGCTCCCGCCCTCGCGCCAGTCCGTGCCGATCACCAGGGTGATCGTCTCGGCGCTCGGGGAGATCCGCACCGAGCGCTTGGGCAGCCCCAACTCCTCCGCGATGGCCAGGGCGTCCGCGCGCAGGTCGTCGGAGGGGTAGCTGAGGGTGGTGTCGGCCTGGGAGATCGGACGCTCGTCCACCTCGGCCAGCACGAAGCCCAGGCCGCGCAGCACCTCGACCAGTTCCCCCGCCCGGCCGTTGACCGGGGGCATGGTCACCGAGCCGGTTCCGTTGCGCACCGCGAGGGAGACGGTGTCCCGCGGGGCGGTGGTCGGCTCCGCCGAGGGCGTGCCGCCCGCACCGGCCCCGTCCCGCCCGGCGCCCCCCGGATCGACGACGGAGTCGCCGTCCCGGTCGTCCAGGGCCACGTCCTCCCGCACCAGGGCGAAGAGTTCCTCCGCCGCGCCCGGCTCGGGCACCACGTGTGCCGAGGGGTTCATCGGGTCGGGAATCCACGGCATGGTGATCATGTTGATCCGCTCGGTCGGGACCCGCCGCAGGTCCTCGCCCAGCTCGTAGAGCCGGGTCACGCTGCCCAGCTCCCGATCGACCGTCAGGGCCCGGGTGGCGGCGTTGGCCAGCGCGTTCAGCTTGCCGGGGTCGGTCAGTCGGGCGCCCGCCTGCAACTCCCGCACCATGGAGGCGAGATACACGTGCTGACCGCGGGTGCGGCCGATGTCGCTGCCGTTCTCGAAGCCGTGCCGGGTGCGCAGCCACTGGAGGGCCTGCTCGCCCCGGATGACACTCTCCCCGGCAGGCAGCCGCAGACCGGACTTGGGGTCGTGGACGTTGGCGTCCACGCACACCGGTACCCCGCCGATCGCATCCGCCATCGACACCACGCCCGCGAAGTCCACCATCATGAAGTGGTCGATCGGGATGCCGGTCAGCTCCTCCCAGGTGGCCACGGTGCAGCCGGGGCCCCCGCGTTGGAGCGAGTGGTTGATGGTGTCCGACTCGACGGTGGGGTACTGCTCGCCGCTCACCGGGTCGGTGCACGCCGGAATGGTCACCCGGGTGTCGCGGGGCACGCTGATCACCGTCATGTTGCTGCGGTCGGCGGAGACGTGCAGCAGCATCTGGACGTCCGCGATCGGCGGGCCGTCGGCGGTGTGGCGGGCGCCGCCCAGGCGCAGGTTCTCCTCGGAGTCCCGCGCGTCGGAGCCGATCAGCAGGATGTTCAGGGGGGTTTGACCGTCGGCGTTGGGCGGCGGCTTCTCGAGCCGATGCTCGCCCAGGTGCAGGTCCTGGCGGTCGATGTTGCCGTTGAGTTCGCGCACGTACAGCCAGGCGGCCACGCCCAGCGCGGCGACGAGCAGGGCCATGGTCGCGGAGCCGGCGATCAGGACGCGGGCCCAGCGCGGGCGACGGGGCCGCTTGCCGGCGCCGGTGGGACGGCGACCGGGCGGCCCGGCCGGACGCGGGCGGCGGGCGGGACCGCCGGCCGCCGCGGCGCCGGCGCCGATGGCCCGGCGGGGCCCGGCGCCGGCCGGGTCCCGCTTCCCGGTACCGGCGGACCTCCCCGACCCGCCGGTTTCCCGATCGCCCGCTTTCCCGTGTCCGTCCCCCGCCGTCCCCTCTGCGGCCGCTCCCGGGGTCTTCTTCCCCCCGGGAGCGGCGGGTTCATCGGGTGGGGCCGGTTCGGCGGGTTCTCCCGCCGAACCGGCCCCCTCATCCGATGCCTCCGCCCGCTTCGCCGGGGTCGCCGTGCCCCGGCCGCGTATTCGGCCCCGTCTCGCGGGGACCGGCTCCGGTTCGGGTTCCGGTCCCCCCTGGCGCGGCACGGAGGCCGGCCGCTTCTCCTCGTAGAGGCTGTCGTCCCAACCGAGTTCCTCGGCCGTTCTGACCCGGGGACCCTCGCCGTCCTCGGATATGCCGCTGGGCACGCGTGTTTTCCCCCGCTCAATGCTGGTCAACGATCGGCCGCCCGAGGGGGCGGCGTCATGAGGCGCAGACGTCCTCGTCGTCCGCGGTGACGCTGTCGAGGTCGGCGGGCTTCTTCGCCTCGACCTCGATCGGTGTGCCCGCCCCCCGGAAGTCGTCACCGAGCACCAGGGTCATGGGGCTGTCCCCGGCATCGGCGGAGGACTCCTTCAGGGCACTGTCGGGCAGCCCCATCAACTCCGCGAGGGTGGCTGCCTGACCGGCCTGATCAGGACCATACTCCAGGGTGGTGGTGGTCTGTTGGGCGGTCGCGTTGCCGGCGTTGGTCGCCAGGACCATGCCGTGGGTGTTCTGCATCCACACCAGGGTGTCCTGGGCCGCGCCGACCCGGGTGCCGCCGTTGTAGACGTCCACGCGGACCTGCGCGGCCGGAACCGGCTCTGCCTTCTCCCGCGCGTCGACGGCCTCCCGGGAGTCCTCGGCCGCCTTCCCCGCCTCCTCGGCCTCGGTCAGCGAGAGGTCCTCCTGGAGCATCCGGAACAGCGGCAGCGCCTTGTCCTCGTTGAGCACGACGGTCGCCGCCACCTCCTCGTCCGGGTTGTCGATCACCGGCACGGTCACGAAGCTGATGTCCTTCACCGGGACGTCGGCGAGGTCCTGTGCCAGGGCGACCAGCGACTGGATGTCGCCGATCGCGGCGTCCACGGTCAGGGAGTTGGTGACCGCCTCGGCGAGGGCCCAGACCTTGGTGGGGTTGGTCAGGGTGTCGCCGGAGGTCAGCGAGCGGGCCATCGAGGCCAGGAACTGCTGCTGGAGTTCGATGCGGCTCAGGTCGCTGCCGAAGCCGACCGAGGAGCGGGTCCGCACGAAGGCCAGTGCCTGCTCCCCCTCCACCACGTGACGCCCGGCGGGCAGGGTCAGGTGGGACTTCTTGTCGTCGATGTCCTTGGCCAGGCAGACCTCCACGCCGCCGACGGCGGTGGAGAGGTCCTTGACCGCGTTGAAGTCGGCCATCATGAAGTGGTTGATCTCCACTCCGACCAACTGCTCCACCGTCTTCCAGGTGCAGCCGGGGTCGCGGCCGTCGACGCCGTAGCTCTCGTTGAAGCGCACCCTCTGCGCGCCGGGGATGGTGCGGACGCTGCCGTCGGACTGCACGGTCTCGCAGTCGGGGATGTCCACCACCAGGTCGCGGGGGATGCTGAGGGCGGTGGCGTGGGTGCGGTCCTGCGACACGTGGAGCAGGACGGTGGTGTCGGCGTGACCGGTGCTGTCGGCGTCGCCGTAGCCGTCGTTCCCGGCCCCCAGTCGCTCGTCGGTGCCGATGAACAGGATGTTCACCGGGGCGTCGCGGGTGACGGGATTGTCGAACGGCACCTCGACCTTGGTGAGATTGTCGTTCAACCGCTTGTACACATACCAGGCCACGCCTGCCCCGATGAGCATGAGCATGGCCAGACAGGCGCTGACCCAGATGAGGATTTTCCGGCGGCGTTCCTTTTTCGCCCGTCGCCGCTCGGCGGCGGCGCGACGCTCGGTACCCCGACCACGGGGCGGGCCACCGGCACCCGGCGGACGACGGTCACGGGTGCGCGTACCGGCCCCCCGCCCCGTGGCCCCGGCGTCGTCGCTCGAGCGACGCGGGCGCGGCGGCAGGGTCTTGGTGGAGGAGGCCGTCCCGGACGCGGGACGGGGCCTCGGCCGAACGGCCGGCACGGCGGCACGGGAGGTGGGCACCCCTGAGAGGTTCAGCTCGTAGCCGCCCGTCTCGGGGTTGAACACCCACTGATCCGCGGGGTCGATGTCATCGAGACCGTCGACGCCCCCACGCCCCTGTGTGTCCACGAATCCCTGCACCCTTCGTGTGTGTACGGGGAATAAGACGGCTCACATTAGCTTCCCGGTTCCGGTCGGGCCATGGGCGGTGACGTATTCCACCGTCGATCCGGGGGACCGATCCCGTGGTGCGAGGTTTATCGTTTTCGCAGAATTTGAGAGGTTTTAGCGGGATAAGCGACGACTCGAAACGTCCGGGACATCCACCGGCATCCTCGCGTTCACCGGGCCCGTCGGGGCTTCACGGCGTTCACGCCGGGTCCACCGGGGCGGCCGGGAGGGACGGAGTCGATCACCGTCTTCCCCTCCCCGCCCGTTCCACACCCCCGGACGCGAATCGACCTCGGATCGGGATCGGATCCCGGCCGGCCCCGCCCGCGCCCGTCCCCCCGCACAACGGGGCCGGGGCCGGTCGGGAACCCCTTCTCCCGACCGACCCCGGCCTCCTCCCCGGCCGTGCCGGGGACTCACTCCACGACCCGGGTGACCCGCTCGGTCTCCCGGCGCCGCTCCAGCACCTCGTCACCGATCGGCACCCCGGGGCGGCAGAGCACCACGGAGGCACCCACCGCCAACGGCGCCCAGAACCCCGCGAACAGCCCCCGCCGGTGGTTCCACTCCAGGCGGGAGAGCAGCCGGTCACCGGGCCCGACGCCCATCTCGGCGGCCTCGACCCGCGCGTCCTCCACCACCTGACCGGCCGTCCAGCCGATGCCGTCGACGACCAACGCCGCGTCACCGGGCTGCTGGTCCTCGTCCGGCACGAAGACGTCGCCCTGGCCGGGAACGGCCACCGCGTAGTCGAGGAAGCCCTCCGGCGGTTCGGGGAACCGGGCGCCGAGCGGGCGCAGGGACAGCGCCACCCGCTCCCCGCGGCACGCCCGGGCCTCCTCCAGACGGTCGGGGCCGGCCACCACCAGATCGGCGTCGCCGGGATCGCCACCGATCACCGGGATCACCCGGGTGGAGGCACAGGCGAGCAGCCAGGCGGCGGTCTGCCAATGGGCGGGCAGCAGCAGGGCGAGACGGTCCCCGGGCTCCGCCCCGAGGTCGTCGCGCAGCAGGTTGGCGGTCTTCGCCACCCAGTTGGCGAGGGTGGCGACGGAGAGTTCGACGCGTCCGCCGGTGGTGTCGTCGTACCAGGTCACGAGGGGACGGCCGGCGTCTCCGGCGAGCGCGGAACGCAGCAGGTCGGCGGGGGTGCGATCGGTGGTGTTCATCGGCGCCAGGGTACGCCGACGGCGACGCCGGGAGGGCGGGACGGCACACGCGTCGACTCCCCTCCCCCGCGCCGTTCCTCACTTTCCGTCATCTTTCGGTTCGACACCCGACGCCCGGTGAGCACATCATCATGATCATGCGCCTTTCATCCCTTTACAGCGGGTTTTGTCGCGGAACGGGCCGGGGAACCGATCGTGGAACAGGCCGGGGAGGCCCCGCGGGTCCCGGCCGGTTCCTGCCGACCGTTCTCGTGGGCGGGGGGTGCGCGATGGCGATGCTCCTCACCCCGGTGGGAACGGGCGGGACACCGACCCCGGTCGTGGCGGGGACGACCGACGCCGCGTCGTCCGGAGCCGCGCCCCCGCTCCGCACCGGCGCCACGACGGTCCTGGACCTCCCCACCGACGGGGACCTCCCGGACGGGATCCGGTCGCGGGCCGGGGGAACGGCCCCCGCGCCCCCGGTGGAACTCTCCTCCCCCCGTACGGAGCCCTTCTCCCTGCTCGGCCTGGTGTGGCCCGACCCGACGCGTCCGCTGCTCGGCGAGGCCCGGGCCCGGACCCGGTCGGCCCTCACGGGCGAGTGGTCCGAGTGGCACCCGCTGGACGCCTCCCCCGACCACGGCCCCCCGGCCGGGGAGGGGTCCCGGGGCGGAACGGCGCCGCTGTGGGTCGGGCCGTCGGACGGCGTGGAGGTGCGGGTGGCGCCGGAGACCTCCGGGGGGACCGGGGACGCCGGAGCACTTCCCGACGGGCTCGCCCTCCATCTGGTGGATCCCGGCGAGGGCCCGGAGGGAACGCCGGAGGAGGTCGCCGCAAAGACCCCGGGGGACACCGGCGGGGAAGGGACTCCCGATGTCCCCGGGGCGTCCGTGGTCCCCGCCGCCCCCGCCACGGGAACCACGGACGCCCCGGGCACCACCGAGGACGCGACCCCGGTGCCGGGGAAGGAGCCCGACGACGGGGAGGCGGGGGACGGGACGTCCCCCGCACCGTCCGGGACGGACCCCCTCGGCCCTCCGGCCGGCACGCCCGCCGTGGTCCCCGCCGCGTCCCCGGTCACGTCCCCGGTCACGTCTTCCGTGACGCCTTCGGTCGGCGCCGCGCCCCGGCCGCGTGTCGTCGACCGCGCGGGATGGGGCGCCGACGAGTCGCTGCGGGAGCCCGGGCACGCCTACACGGGCCCGGTCGAGACGCTCTTCGTCCACCACACCGCCCAGGGCAACGACCACACCTGCGCCGAGGCGCCGGCGATGATCCGCGCCGTGTACCGCTACCACGTGGGCAGTCAGGGATGGCGGGACCTCGGGTACAACTTCCTGGTGGACCGCTGCGGCACGCTCTACGAGGGCCGCGCCGGGGGCGTGGACCGCCCCGTTCTCGGCGCCCACACCCTGGGGTTCAACCACGACAGCGCCGGCGTCGCGGTGATCGGCTCGTACGGCGACAGCGGGGCGCCGCGCGCCGTCATCGACTCCCTCGCCCGGCTGGCGGCCTGGAAGCTCGGGCTGTCCGGCATCGACCCCGCGGGCTCGCGCGAGCGGGTCTCCGAGGGCGGGAGTCGGCCGAAGGGTTCCGTCGTCCGCCTGCGGAACGTCTCCGGGCACCGGGACGCCTTCACCACCGAGTGTCCCGGCACCCGGCTGTACGACCGCCTCCCCGACATCCGGGCGGCCGCCGCCCGGCTCCAGGGGCGCTGATTCCTTTCGTCGACCCGGACGGCGCCGCCCGCTCCGTCCGCCCCCTCGCCGGCGGGGCGGCGGTCGGGGCACCGCCCCGGGCCGCGCCCGCGGGGGCCCCGTATAGCCTGAACCGCCATGGCGGAACGCACCTGGCGGCCGGACGGCCCCTACGACATGCGCCGCAGCCTGGAGGTGATGGGGCGCGGCGCGCGCGACCCCGCCCTGATGGCGCTGCGCGACGGCACCGTGTGGCGGGCCTCCCGCACCCCCGAGGGACCGGTGAGCGTGCGGCTGCGGCGGGAGCCGGGCCCGGCCGGCGGGGTCGTGGCGAGCGCCTGGGGCCCGGGGGCGGAGTGGCAGGTGCACCGCCTGCCGGACCTGCTCGGCGCCGGGGACCGTCCCGACGACTTCGTCCCGCACCACCCCCCGGTGGCCGAGGTCTGGCGACGCCACCGGGACGTGCGGTTGATCCGCACCGGGTTGGTGCTGGAATCCCTGATCCCGTCGGTGCTGGAGCAGAAGGTCACCGTCGAGGAGGCGTTCCGCTCCTGGCGGCGACTGCTGCTGCGGTTCGGGGAGCCCGCGCCGGGCCCGGCGGGGGTGGTGCCGGAGGGGTTGCGGGTGATGCCCGATCGGCGGACGTGGTCGCTGATCCCGTCCTGGGAGTGGCACCGGGCCGGCGTGGACGCCAAGCGCTCGGCGACGATCCTGCGGGCCGTGCGGCTGGCCCCGAGGTTGGAGGAGGCCGCATCCATGCCACTGGACCTCGCGATCCGGCGGCTGTGCGCCGTGCCGGGGGTGGGGCCGTGGACGGCGGCCGAGACGCTCCAGCGCAGCAACGGCGAGCCCGACGCGGTGACCGTCGGCGACCTGCACCTGCCCTCGCAGGTGGGGTGGACGCTGGCCGGCGAACGGGACGCCGACGACGCCCGGATGCTGGCCCTGTTGGAGCCCTACGCGGGCCAGCGGTACCGGGCGACGCGGTTGATCCGGTTGGCGGGGCGGCGTCCACCGCGCCGGGAGCCGCGTCGTCGGCACTGGGACATCGCCCGGCTGTGAGGCCGGGCGGCCGCCTCGCCGGTGGTCCGGCGCGGGACCGGCGCGGTCGTCGGATCAGTCGTCGGCGAGCCCCTCGGCGGCCCGCCGCTCGCGCAGCTCGCGGATCGCCCGGCGACGGGCGAGGCGGTGGGTGCGGCGGATCTGCGCCTCCTGGTACCGGCGCCGGTCCCGCTCGGTCTCCGGGATCACCGGCGGAACGGGGCGCGGTCGTCCCTCGCCGTCGACGGCGGCGAAGACGAGGTAGGCGGTGCCCACCCGGGTGGGCGGGGTGGACTCGTTCCAGCGTTCGGCGAGGACCCGCACCCCGACCTCCATGGAGCTGCGGCCGGTCCAGTTGACCTGGGCCTTCACGTGCACGAGGTCGCCCACCCGGACGGGCTCCAGGAAGACCATCTCGTCCATCGAGGCGGTGACGGCCGGGCCCCCGGAGTGCCGACCGGCGACGGCACCCGCCGCGTCGTCGACGAGTTTCATGATGACCCCGCCGTGCACCGTGCCCAGGAGGTTGGTGTCGTTCGCGGTCATGATGTGGCTGAGCGTGGTGCGCGAGGCCGAGGTGGGCTTGCCGGGCAGGTGGACGGGATCGGCCGGGGCGTCGGGTGCGACGCCGTCGCCGGGAACCGGCGGGCCGGGGACTGGATCGGTCATGGTCACCAAGCCTATGCGCGCTCCGGGGCGCGTTCGGGGCGGGCTTCCCCCGAGTGCGCCCCTGGTTGTGCATCAGGTCTGACACATTCGACCCCCTCCCTGTCCGCGCGTACCCGGGAGAGGGCACACTTCCGCCATGAACAACTGGCCCGACGGGTGGACCGACGACGGCCGGGGGCGGGCGGGCCGTGGCGGTCCCCCCCACCCGGAACAGGCACGGGTGATGCCGCACGTGCGCGGCTCGGTGCCGCGGCAGAGCCGCGGGGGGTACGGCGACCACGACGGGTACGCCGACGACGGGTACGGCCGGGGCGGGTACGGGGGCGACCGGTACGACGACCGGTACGGACGGGCCGGGTACCGGGACGACCGGTACGACGACCGCGGCCACGGGGGCCGGGACGGGTACGGCGGGTACGGCGGGTACGACGGGTACGACGGGTACGACGACGACAACGACGGGTACCGGGGGCGGTCGGCCGTGGGACAGCGAATAAAGCGCGGCCTGATCCTCGTGGTCCTGCTGGTGCTGGTGCTCGGGGTGGGGACCTACTTCTGGGCGGACTCCAAGATGCGCCGCGAGGTGGACCTCGCGGCGGTGGAGCAGCGGCCGGAGAGCGGGCGCGGCACGACGTACCTGATCGTGGGGACCGACAGTCGCGAGGGCCTGAGCGAGGAGGAGCGCCGGGAGATGCGCACCGGCAACTCCGAGGGCTCCCGGGCGGACACCATCATGATCCTGCACTCGGGCGATCACGGCAGTTCGCTGATCAGCCTGCCGCGCGACTCGTGGGTGACCATTCCCGAGTTCACCGGTTCCGTCTCCGGCAACCGGATTCCCGAGCAGCAGCACAAGTTGAACGCGGCCTACGCCATCGAGGGGCCGGAGCTGCTGGTGCGCACCGTGGAGCACAACACGGGGCTGCGCATCGACCACTACGCGGAGATCGGCTTCGGCGGCTTCGCCGGTGTGGTGGACGCGCTGGGCGGCGTGGAGATGTGCTTCGACGCCCCGATCCAGGACAAGAACTCCGGCGCGGACTTCGCCGAGGGCTGCCAGACGCTGAACGGTCCGGAGTCCCTGGCCTTCGTGCGGCAGCGCTACCAGGAGTCCATGGGCGACCTGGGCCGGACGAAGAACCAGCAGAAGTTCCTGGGCGCCCTGGGCGACCAGGTGGCCTCGCCGACCACCCTGCTCAACCCCTTCCGCCTCTACCCGACGATGGGAGCCAGCCTGGACTCGCTGGTGGTGGACGAGTCGATGGGGCCCTTCCGGCTGGCGCAGATGTTCCTGGCGCTGCGCGGGGTGCAGGGCTCGGGCGGTACGCAGATGAACGTGCCGGTCGCCAACCCCGGTTTCTCCACCGACAAGGGCTCGGCGGTGCTGTGGGACGAGGAGCGCGCCGCCCAGCTCTTCGAGCAGGTGCGCCGGGACCAGCCGATCACCGTCACCGACGACTGAACCGACGGCCGGACCGACCACCGGGGCCGCGCCCCCGACACACCGCGAGGCGCGGTCCCACCCCTTCCGCAGGGGTGGGACCGCGCCTCGCGGCGTGTCGGGGGCTCCGGGGAGCCGGGGCCGGTCGGTCAGCTCACGCAGAGGCAGAAGGGGTGCCCGACCGGGTCGAGGTAGACGCGGAAGTCCAGCTTCCCGTCGTCATCGCCCTGCACGGCGCGGGCACCGAGTTCGATGACCTGCCGCTCGGCCTCGTCGATCCGGTCCCGTGGCACGTAGAGGTCCAGGTGGAGCTGCTGCCCGTGCTCGGTGGAGGGCCACTCCGGCGGGCGGTACCCCTCCGAGCGCTGGAACGCCAGGCGCTTCCCGCCGTCCGGGATGTTCACCGTGACCCACTCGTCCCCCGGTCCACCCTCGACGGTGCCGTCGAGAACGGCCGCGTAGAAGTCGGCCAGCCCTTTGGGGTCCGGACAGTCCAGCACGGTGGGTCCCATCGTCGCGATGGCCACGACACCTCACGCCCTCTCCTGGTTCGCTTCACAACTCGTCGTTACCCCTCAACCACCTCATGGGGTAACGAGTTACCCCATCATCCCCATCAAGGGGTAACGATGCAACCGGTACCGTGGAGCGCGTGAGCGCGGACATCGCCCCCGGCGGATTGGCCCTGGTCCAGGACCTGGTGAACACCCTGGACCTGGCGTCGGGCCGGGACGCCCTCTCCTCGGCCGCCGACGCGACGGAGTTCCTGGCACGCCACTCCCTGCCGCGCCTGCCCCCGACGGAGATCATCGAACTCCTCCCGCTGCGGGAGGCCCTGCGCGCCGTCCTGCTCGCGCACGCCGGTCACCTCCCGACAAAGACCCCCCTCCACGCCGCCGCC
The DNA here is from genome assembly GCF_014141525.1 of Streptomyces calidiresistens. Classification (GTDB taxonomy): domain Bacteria; phylum Actinomycetota; class Actinomycetes; order Streptomycetales; family Streptomycetaceae; genus Streptomyces; species Streptomyces calidiresistens. Next base: position 173 of record NZ_VKHS01000071.1, on the reverse strand, counting down.
GGGGCAGCGAACGGGCCCGCACCCGATCCGACGGCCGAACTCAACCGACTGCTGGCCACCGGCCCCCTGCTGCTGCGCGTGGACGCGGAGGGCGCCGTCGCGCTGGTGCCCGCGGGGGCCCCGCGGGGGGTGTCCTTCGTCACGGCGCGGGTCGCCGCCGCCATCGCGGAGGG
>NZ_VKHS01000709.1 GCF_014141525.1 Streptomyces calidiresistens | reverse complement strand
CGGTTCCGCCGTTCCCGGCGGGCGGGGCCGGTGGTCACCGGGGGCGCCCGGGCCGCCGGGAACGGCGGAACCGGACGGCCCGGACGGCCCGAACGGTCAGAGGTACAGGCCGGTGGAGTCCTCGGAGCCCTGGAGGCGTTCGGCCGCCACGGCGTGCAGGTCGCGTTCCCGCATCAGCACGTAGGCGGTGCCGCGCACCTCCACCTCGGCCCGGTCCTCCGGGTCGTACAGCACGCGGTCACCCGGCTCGACCGTGCGGACGTTCTGTCCCACGGCCACGACCTCGGCCCAGTCCAACCGGCGCCCGACGGCGGCCGTGGCGGGGATGACGATGCCGCCGCTGGAGCGACGTTCGCCCTGGCCGGTGTCGGTGCGCACCAGCACGCGGTCGTGCAGCATCCGGATCGGAAGCTTGTCGTGATTCGGGTCGGGAGATGGGGTGCTCACGACACGACCGTATCCCAACGGGCACGGGGCCGGCGCCGGTGGTCACCGACGGCGGCGCCGGGCTCCGAGCACCAGCAGACCCACCACGCCGACCGCCACGAGGGCGATGGGGATCAGTCGCTCCGGGCGCGGGGAACCGTCGCGCGTCACCAGGCCCGTACGGGCCCCGGTGACGGTGCGGTTGACGGCGATGTAGGCCTGGCCCGCCCGGCGGTCCACCGCCGACAGCGCCCGGGTGCGCACATCGCCCACGATGGTCTTGGGGTGCACCCGCACCGCCAGTTCGTCGAGGGTGTCGGCGAGCGCCGCGCGCCGACGCCGGATGCGGGCCTCGATCTCATCCGGCCCCTCCGTCTTCCCCTTCGGCTTCTCCGCCTCGTACCGGCTGCTGCCGCCGCTCTTCCCGTCCTGGTGATCCGGACGACTGGACTCGGGCACCGCTCCGCCTCCGTGGTCGATTCTCGTCGTGCATCCGGGCCCGGGGCCCGTGGCGCACAGTCTGTCAGCTTCCTGCCCCGGCCGCCGCCCGCCATTCCGCCCCGCGGCGCACCGGTCGGCCGGGACGGCTCCGCCGGGGCCGGGCGAGGGGGCGCCCCGGGCGACCGGAACCGATGCGGCCGGATGGGTAGGCTCGGGCCCGGGGCCCTCCCCACCGTCGTTCGAGAGAGGAAGCACCGATGAGCGACCGCCTGCAGCCGGGTGACACCGCCCCCGCCTTCACCCTGCCCGACGCCGACGGGAAGTCGGTCTCGCTGGGGGACTACGCCGGACGGAAGGTGATCGTCTACTTCTACCCGGCCGCGATGACGCCGGGCTGCACCAAGCAGGCGTGCGACTTCACCGACAACCTGCGGCTGTTGGCCGACGCGGGCTACGACGTGGTGGGCATCTCCCCCGACAAGCCGGAGAAGTTGGCGCGGTTCCGCGAGAAGGAGGAACTGGGCATCACCCTCCTCGGCGATCCGGACAAGGAGGTGTTGGCCGCCTACGGCGCCTTCGGCGAGAAGACCATGTACGGCCGCACCGTCACCGGGGTCATCCGCTCCACCGTGATCGTGGACGCGGAGGGGAAGGTGGAGCGGGCGCTCTACAACGTCCGGGCGACCGGGCACGTGGCGAAGCTGATCCGCGACCTGGGTCTGTGAGCGTCCCCGGCGGGCGGCCGGGGGGCGATTCCCGGGGCCGCGACTAGGCTGGTCGGCGCGGTGCGATCGGTCCCGGAGGGTCCGGCGCCGGTCCCCGCGACCGGTCGGCCGTCCCCGCCGGCCCCGCCCGTCCGTTTCCCCCAGCACGGCAGGAGTTCCCACGGTGTCCGAGCGCAAGCCGATCGAGTCCTGGCTGACCGACATGGACGGCGTCCTCATACACGAGGGGGTGCCGATTCCCGGTGCCGACCGTTTCCTGAAGCGACTGCGGGAGTCCGGCAAGCCGTTCCTGGTCCTGACCAACAACTCCATCTACACGCCGCGCGACCTGCACGCCCGTCTGCAGCGGATGGGCCTGGACGTGCCGGTGGACAACATCTGGACCTCGGCGCTGGCCACCGCGCAGTTCCTCTCCGACCAGCGGCCGGGCGGCACGGCGTACGTGATCGGTGAGGCGGGTCTGACCACCGCGCTGCACGACATCGGTTACATCCTCACCGACACCGCCCCGGACTACGTGGTGCTGGGCGAGACCCGCACCTACTCCTTCGAGGCGTTGACGAAGGCCATCCGGCTGATCAACGCCGGGGCGCGGTTCATCGCGACCAACCCGGACGAGACCGGTCCCTCGGCGGAGGGCGCGCTGCCGGCGACCGGCTCGGTGGCGGCCCTGATCACCAAGGCGACGGGGCGCGAGCCGTACTTCGTCGGCAAGCCCAACCCGTTGATGATGCGGGCCGGACTGAACGCGATAGGGGCGCACTCGGAGAGCAGCGCGATGATCGGCGACCGGATGGACACCGACGTGCTGGCCGGCCTGGAGGCCGGGATGGAGACCTTCCTCGTGCTGACCGGTCTGACCGGTCCCGAGGAGGTGGAGCGGTACCCGTTCCGCCCCTCCACGGTGGCGGACTCCATCGCCGACCTGATCGACCGGGTCTGACCGCTCCGGCCGCGGTCGGAGCGGTGCCGGGGCGTGCCGGGGTTCACCGCAACGGCCCGGGCCGCCCCACCGGACGGACGAACCGCGCGGCGCTGCGGATGCGCCGGCGGGCGGGGCGGGCCACGGTCGGAGGGACCGGTTCCGGAGGTTCCGGCAGGTCCCGGAGGTTCAGTCATGGGCACTGGACGTGCCGGTGGACAACATCTGGACCTCGGCGCTGGCCACCGCGCAGTTCCTCTCCGACCAGCGGCCGGGCGGCACGGCGTACGTGATCGGTGAGGCGGGTCTGACCACCGCGC
>NZ_VKHS01000708.1 GCF_014141525.1 Streptomyces calidiresistens | reverse complement strand
GTGCCGGAGTCGGGGTGCCGGGCAGGGGCGCGGTGAACGAGATCGCCGGGAAACCCGGCCCGGTGTCGGGGGTGGTGTCGGGGTCGTCGGGGGTCGGCGGATCGGCCATGCGGGCCTCCTAGAGCACTTGACAGAGCGTCACGGGATCGGTCATCCTCGCGCGCGCACGCGTGGGCGTGCGCGTGCGCTCGTGTAGGGCCCGCCCCGGGCCGTATCCGGGGCGGGTGATGAAGATGAAGATGGGTGACGTTGAGTCACCTGGCGTGGCGTTCGTAGAACGCCTTCAACGTCTTCGCGAGGTCGTCCCAGACCTCCGGCGACCCGTTGAGCGCACGCTGTTTGGCGACCATCCGGGCCGCGTCGAACCACACGCTGGCCACGGCGGCCGGGCCGCGCGCGGCGGCGTCGGCCTGACGCTGCTGCCAGTGCCGGGCCTGGTTCTGCGCCCGGGTCCGCGGCTGCGGCGGAGTCGGCTGGCTCATCGGGCTCCCTCGCGGCGCTGCTTGGCGAACAGGTCGGCGACCTTCGGCAGCGACTGCTGCCCCTCGGCTCCGGCGGCCATCGTGTAGCCGGTGGCGGTGCCGTCCCCGAGCTGCTGCGCGGCGCGGGCGGTGCTGGCGCGCAGGGCTTTGCGGCGGGCCCGGCTGTCCCGGCGCCGATCCTTCGCCAGGGCGGCGGCCTCCCGGCGGGCCGGGAGCTCCAGGACGCGGGTGCGGTAGCTGGTGTGCAGGGCCTCGGCGTCGGAGGCCGCGCGGCGCGAGACGCGCTCCATGTCCCGCAGATGGCGCACGACCTGGCGGGCCCGCAGCCACGCGGACAGCAGCCGATCGCCCTCGATCGAGGTCTCCCGCAGGCGGCGGGCCAGGATGTCGGCGAGCTGCCCGTACTGCCGGGCGTCCTCCAAATGCTGGTCACGGCGGTCGTCGCACCAGGCCCGTAGGCCGCGATCGGTGAACAGGGCGTTGATATCCACGTGTGTCTCCGGTGGGTGAGGGGGGTTGGCGTGGGTCGGGAAGGGGTGGGCCCGGCGGCCCACGGCACGCCCCCGGCCCCCGGGCAGCGGGGGTGCTGCCCGGGGGCCGGGGACGACCGTGCGGAGCCGGGATCAGGGGCGGTAGCCGGAGGCCAGCAGCTCGTGGGCCTCGCTGCGGTACTCGCTGGCGGTGGAGGACGCGACGCCGAACTCGCCGGTGATGCGCTCCAGCGGGATGCGGGAGAGATCGCCGTCGGTCTCCCGGAGGGCGATGCGGGCCAGGCGGCGGACCGCCCGCTGACGCGGGGTCAGGCGCGCCGCGTCCTCGGCTTCGGCGGCGCGGGCCTCGATCTCGGCAATGGCCCGCCGCGTCTCGGCGGCACGCCGCTCCGTTTCGGCGGCGGCCTCGATCGCGCGGCGCTCGGCCTCGATGGCCTCGGTGCGGATCCGCCGGGCCTCGGCCTCCCGCCGGGCGGCGAGCTGGTCGGCCTCGGCCTTGCGGGCCCGCTCCTCGGCCGCGCGGCGGTCCGCTTCGGCGGCACGCTTGCGGGCTTCGGCGGCGTCGGCGGTCTCGATCAGGGCGGCCTCCCGGCGGGCGGTGTCGGCCGCCGCCAGGGCCCGGGCCTCCTTCTCCTTCTCCTCGGCCTCCTCGCGGGCCGCCTTGGCCGCGCGGGCGCGGGCCTCGGCTGCCTTCGCCGTCTCCAGCAACGCGGTCTCCCGGCGGGCGACCTCCTCGGCCGCCTCGGCCTCGGCCTGCCTGGCGCGTTCCTCGGCCTCCTCGCGCTCGGCCTTCGCGGCGCGGGCGCGGGCCTCGGCCATCTCGGCCGTCTCGATCAGTTCCCCGTGATGGGCGGCGGCCCGCTCGGCGGCGGTCCGCTGGTCCTCGGCGGCCCGTTCGGCCTCCTCGACCTGTGCCTGCGCCGCGATCTCCGCGATCCGGATCGTCTTGCGGGCCTCGGCCTTGCGGACCTTGGCGGTGGCGTCGGCCTCGGCGCGGGCCACCTCGGCCTCCCGCTCCCGTTCCTCGGCCGCGCGCCTGCGCTCCTCGGCCTCCCCGGCCTGGATCCCCGGCAGCGCCAGGGCCTCGGTGACGGTGTAGCCGTGGGGCGCCAGGGTGATCGGCAGCAGCTCGTCGGCGGTGGGCTTGCGCTTCTCCGCCGCGCACAGGCGCTCCAGCCAGATGCGGTATCCGCGCAGGTCGGCGTCCCGGCGCACGATCTCCTCGTAGGTCAGGGACCACAGTCGCATCCGCCGGTACAGGCGGGCGGTGGACACCGGCGCGAGGAGCCAGCGGTGGACGGGGATGGAGGTCCGCTCCCGATCGGGCCGCACGACCTGGTCGATGACGTACCGGCCGATTTCCACGATCGCGATGAAGAGGACGGGCACGACGGCGTGGGCGGCGACCGCGACGTAGTCCAGCGGCTCCCACCCGCCGGTGGGGGCGGCGCTGGCGCTGTTCAGGGCCATGGTGGCGGCGGTGAGCAGCCACACGGGGTAGCGGATCCAGGTGACCGGGCGGCCCAGCCAGGCGAGGAGCAGGTCGACCGCGATCAGGGTGAGAATGCCCAGGTCAACCCCGCCGATGAAGAGCTGGCCGTGCTCCAGGCTGTGGAAGCCGAGCTCCTCGTGCGCGAACTTCGCGACGTTGTTGAACGACAGGTAGAGGCCGGTGAGGGCCAGGGCGAGGGCGGCCAGCGCGACGGCGGAGGCGGCCACCCGCTGAGGGCGGGAGAGCATCCGGCGACCCGGGATAGGGGACGCGTCCGAAGCCGCGCCGGGCGCCGCCGAAACGGGCCCGGGTGCGTCCGAAACGGCCTCGGGTGCGTCCGGAATCGGGGGTCGGATGGGGGTGTCGGTGGGG
>NZ_VKHS01000707.1 GCF_014141525.1 Streptomyces calidiresistens | reverse complement strand
TGTGTATAAGAGACAGCCCCTCTCCTTCCCACGCCCCGGAGGACCTCATGAGCACCCCCTCCCGACGACCGAGACGGTTGCCGCGCGTCCTGCGCCGATCGATGGACGCCCTGCTGGGTCCCGTGCCCGTGTCACGGGAGCGCGCCATGGCCGTCTCCGAGCGGCTGACCGCCGCCACGTCGCTGACCTCCAGCCTCGAACACCTCACCCACCGCCGGCACACCCGCCCGGGCGGCCTCAACGACTGGGCCATCGCCCGCGACAACCACGCGCCGCAGCACCCGGTGCTGCGCAAGGCCCTCGACCTGATCGCCGACGAACGCACCACCACCGGCCTCCACCTGGCCCGGGTGGCCGCCTCCGTCGGGCTGCTGCTGCCCGGTGACGCCCGGTGGCGCGGTGCCGCCAACCTCTTCCTGGGCCTGAGCAACGCCGCGCTCTACCCCCGCCACCGCTACGGCACCGACGGGGCCGACCAGGCCTCCACGCTCGTGCAGAGCGCCGTCGGGCTGGCGCGGTTGTCGAACGACCCGCGCACCCGGGACGCGCTGCTGTGGTACGTCGCGGCGCAGTCCAACCTGTCGTACCTGGTCTCCGGTTGGGTGAAGCTGCTCGGGAAGGACTGGCGGTCCGGGGCGGCGCTCGGCGGTGTCCTGCGCACCCGCACCTACGGTCAGGAGGACGCCTGGCGGCTCACCCGCCGCTACCCGCGCGCCGCCCGCACCCTGGCCCACGGCGTGCTGGCCCTGGAGTGTCTCTTCCCGATCCTCTATCTGCGGGGCGGGAAACTGGCCAGGCCGATCATCGGCAGCGCCGCCGCCTTCCACGTGGCCAACGGCTTCGTCATGGGGCTGGGGCGCTTCGCGACCTCCTTCACGGCGATGCACCCGATGGTCGCCTACACCAGCACCCCGCGCTCGCACCCGGCCGCCGCCGACCGGGACGACCGGATGCCCGCCGTCGCCGCGCTGGTCCTCGCCGGCGGGGTGGCGGTCGCCGGGGCGGTGGCGGCGGGCCGGCGCCTGCGCGCGGTGGAGCCGTGGCCCGACGGGCGCACCGTCACCACCCGGCACGGCAACGAACTGGCCTACAACGCCCGGTTGGCCGACCGGACCGCACCCGCCGACGCGTCGGCCGGCGGCGCCGGCGGGGTGGAGGGCACCGCCCCCGTGGTGGTCTTCGTCCCGGGACTGGCCTCCACGGCCGAGCACTTCGGGTGGATCACCGAGAAACTGCTGCGCGACAGCGACGTCGACCTGGTGACCTACAGCCGCGCCGGGTACGGCCCCAGTCGTTACCGGGCGAGCGGCCCGTTCGGCCTCGACCAGGCGGTGGACGACCTGGAGGACCTGATCGCCGCCGCCGTGCCCGCCGGCCGTCCGGTGGTCCTGGCCGGTCATTCGCTCGGCGGGGAACTGGCCCGGCGGGTCTCCGTCCGGCTGGGGGACCGGCTGCACGGTGTCGTCTACCTGGACAGCTCCCACCCGGCGGAACTCCTGCGGTCCAAGCAGCAGAGCGACTCCGCCGAGCGGTTGCGCGGCGGTCTGGTGACCTTCCTCAACAGCCTGCGGGCCGGGATGGGCGTGCTGTTGGTCCGCCCCGATTGGGTCGAGTCGCTGCCGGCCGGTTACCGGCGGAAGGTCATGGCCCAGTACGCCGACTCCCGGCTGTGGGAGGCCGGGATGCGGGAGTGGGAGGCCACCGAGCGGGAGTTCCGCGCCTTCGAGGGCGACCTGCCCGGCGCGCCCGGTCACGCCCTGGTGCTCTCCGCCCAGCAGACCGTCGATCGCGACCCCGAACAGCTGTTGATGCACAAGGAGTTGGGTGACGCCCACCGGGCGCCCGGTCGGGTGGTGCGCAACGAGGTCGTCGAGGGCGCCGACCACGACTCCCTGCTCACCTCCGCCCGGCTCGGTACCGAGGTCGGGCGCCGGATCATCGACTTCCTCGCGGAGACCCTCCGCCCCGCCGAGCACGCCGAGCACGCCGAGCACGCCGAGCACGCCGAGCACGCCGAGAATACGGAGAACGCCCGATGACGAACATCGCGATCGCCGGCCGCGCCGCGGGCCGCGCCGTGCGCCGGGTGGTCACCGGCCCCGGCGCCGCCGCCCGGATCGGGGCAGCCCTGGTCCTGGTCGGCACCCTGAGCGCCCAGCACCCCAACCCCTCCTTCGGGCGGATCGCCCGACGGGACACCTTCTCCGCCTTCCTCCCCAACTGGCGGTTCTTCGCGCCCAACCCGGCGCAGCACGACTACCACTTCTTCTACCGCACGCTGAACACGGCGGGGGAGACCTCCGGATGGCGGCCGGTCGAGGTGATCGCCGGTCGTCGGCTCCACCAGATCCTCTGGTTCCCCGGCCGACGCCCGGAGAAGGCGATCTTCGACATCGGGACCGAGCTGCTGATCACCCTCGACAAGGGGTTCGACGCGCTGACCCGGCTGCCGGCGTACCGGATGCTGGTCGGTTTCCTGCGGGACGAGATCGCCCGGGGCGAGGAACGGGGAAGCCGCGACGGGAACCCGGAACACGCCGTCAAGGGCTTCCAGTTCACCCTCGCCCGCGCTGCCGGGTACGACGACTCCGAGGAGCCGGAGGTCATCTTCGTCTCCCCCTACACCCCCATGCGGCCCGGGGCACCGGCAGCCGCGGAACTCAGGGAGGCCGCGTGAACACCACCGTCGTCGTCATCTTCGGCATCTCCATCGTCGTCGCGCTCGCCATCGCGGCGAGGGCCGGCGGCCTGTGGAAGTGAGGCGCGGACTCCCTCCCGCCTCCCTCCGCCACCCCACCCTTCCCGGCACCATCCCCCGCGCCCTCCCCGGCGCCACCCCGTG
>NZ_VKHS01000706.1 GCF_014141525.1 Streptomyces calidiresistens | reverse complement strand
CGCCGGCCCGCCACCCTCCGCCGCGACCGCACACACCATCGGCATCACCGATCCCGGCGACGCCGCGGAGCGGGCCCGGGCGCTCGCCGACCGGGGCTTCCGGCTGCTCAAGCTCAAGCTCGGCGCCCCCGACCCGGCGGAGGACCTGGAGCGTGTCTCCGCCGTCCGCGACGCCGCGCCGGGGATCCGTCTGATCCTGGACCCCAACGGGGCCTGGACCCCGGAGGCGGCCGAGCGGCTGATCCCGCGTTTCGCCCTCCCCGGGGTCGAGGCCGTGGAACAACCCATCGCCCCCGGGGACCCCGACGCGCTCGCCCGGCTCGCCGCGCGTTCGCCCCTGCCCCTGATCGCGGACGAGGACGCCGCCGATCACCGGGACGCCGTCCGGTTGGCCGGGCGGGTCGGCGGCGTCAACATCAAGCTCGCCGAGTGCGGTGGGGTGCGGGCGGCCCTGCGCGTCATGGAGGCACTCGAGGGGAGCGGCACCGAGGTCATGCTCGGCTGTTTCACCGCCTCCTCACTCGGCATCGCACCGGCCGTCCACCTGGTGGACCGCGCGCGGTGGGTCGATCTCGACGGCCACCTGCTGCTGGCGCGGGACCCGTGGCGGGGCATCGGTGGAGCGGACGGCACCGTCGGTGTCGGCGACACACCGGGACTGGGCGTCACCCCGATCGACCCGCCGCCCCCCGCGGACGGCCTTTCGGACCACGCCGCGCGGACGGGGGGAGGCCCGCCGTGACGACCCTTCGCGCGGTGCGGGACTTCCCCCTCGCCGTCCGCCTGCTCCTGGTCAACCAATTCGGCGTCAACACCGGCTTCTACCTCCTGGTTCCCTACCTCGCGCTGCACCTCGGCGAGAACCTCGGCATGTCGGCGGCGATCGTCGGCGTGGTGCTCGGGGTGCGCAACCTCAGCCAACAGGGGCTGTTCATCATCGGTGGTTCGGCGGCCGACCGGCTCGGTGCCCGGGGCGTCATCATCACCGGTTGCGCCCTGCGGACCGTCGGGTTCGGACTCTTCGCACTCGGCGATTCCCTGACCGTCCTCCTGGCCGCCTCCGTGCTCAGCGGGATGGCGGGCGCCCTGTTCAACCCGGCGGTGCGCGCCTACATCGCGGTGGAGTCGGGGGACCGGCGGGCGGAGGCGTTCGCCCTGTTCCAGGTGTTCGCCACCTGTGGCGCCCTGGTCGGCCCCCTGCTGGGCGGTGTCCTGCTGCTGGTGGACTTCCGCACCTCCGCGCTCACCGCGGCCGCGATCTTCGCCGTCCTGACCGTGGCACAGGCCCTCGTCCTGCCGGCCCGGCGGGTGGAGCGCCTCGACCGCCCCGGCGTCCTGACCGATTGGCGGGAGGTGCTCGGCAACCGGCGATTCCTCGCCTTCGCCCTCGCCATGACCGGCATGTTCACCCTGGAGACCCAGCTCTACCTGCTTCTGCCGGACGGCGCGCGGACCGCCGGCGGATGGGCGGGTGCGGCCGGCCTCCTCTTCCTGGTCGGTACCGTCGCCGGCCTCACCCTCCAGTTGCGCATCACCACCCGACTCAAACGCCGGGGCCGGCGCGGCCGGTGGATCTCCCTGGGCCTGGCCCTCATGGGGTTGGCCTTCCTGATTCCGCTGCCGGTGGTCGGGGTCTCGGATCCGGGGGTCCCGGACGGCACGGCCGCGGCGGTGCTGCGCCTGCTTCCCGTCCTGCTCGCCGCACTCGTCCTCTACCTGGGGGTGATGACGGCCCAGCCCTTCGTCATGGAACTCGTCCCCGCCTTCGGCCGGAGTTCCCTGACCGGCACCCACCTCGGGGTCTTCTACATGGTCTCCGGCCTGGCCGCGGCCCTCGGCAACATCCTCGTGGGATGGACCATGGACCTCGGGGAGAACCCGGGGATCTCCTGGCTGCCCTGGGTGTGCTGCGCCGCCATCGGTCTGGCCTCCGCCGGGGGAGTGGCCCTGCTCTCCCGCCGCTCCCTGCTGCCCGACCCGGGGGCCCCGGTCCCCGCGCCCGCCCGGGGAGCCGCCCCGTGACGCTCACCGGCCCCGACCCGGCGGGCGGCTCGGGAAACCTGCTCACCGACCGCCCCGACCTCTACGAGCTCCGTTTTCCCGATCCCGAACACATCGCCGCCCGTTGGGTCGAGGACGTCCTGCGCCGTCACGGCGCGGGTCCCCGGGTCCTGGACGCCGGCTGCGGCACCGGTCGGGACGCCGCCCACCTGCACCGCGCGGGCCGCCGTGTCACGGGTGTCGACCTGTCGACGACCATGCTCGCCCACGCCCGTGCCCACCATCCCGGTCCGGACTACCTGTGGGCCGACCTGCGCGCCTTCGACCTGCGCCGCACGGTGGACGCGGTGGTCTGTCTGGACAGCGCCCTGTTGTACTGCCACACCAACCGGGAACTGGAGGGGTTCCTCGCCTCCTGCCGACACCACCTGGCCCCGGGCGGCCTGCTGGTGGCCGAGATGCGCAACGGGGCCTTCTTCCTCGGGCGCACCGAACTCCTCGACGGGCCCCGCACCACGTCGTTCACCGTCGAGGGCGTCACCCACACCTCGGTCACCACGCTGTGGGTGGACCGGGCCGCCCAACTCCTCCGCCGCCGGCGGGTCTGGACGGCCGACGACGGTTCCCCGGCGGTCGAGCAGCGATCCGCCTGGCGGCTGCTCTTCCCCCAGGAACTCCGGCTGTTGTTGGCCACCGCGGGGTTCGAGGTGCTGGAACTGCACGACGGCCCCGGCCCGCGGACCGATCCCCCCTGGCGCCCGGGAGACCCCGGAAACCCCGGCCCGGCCGGCCGGGCCGACGGGGACCGTCTGCACCTGGTGGCCCGGCTCCTGCCGCGGGCCCACCCCG
>NZ_VKHS01000705.1 GCF_014141525.1 Streptomyces calidiresistens | reverse complement strand
CCCCTCCCGGGGGCACGCCGTGAGCCGTCCGGTCTCCCCCCGGTGCTCCGGCACCCCTCGACCGGTGCCGCGACGGCGGGTCGTCGTGCCGGGGGACGTCACCCGGCACGACGCCGTCCGCCCCCGCCCGCCGCTTCCCGCCCGGTCCGCGGCCACCCGCTGCGCGGGGGTCGGGCGGCGCACGACCGGGACGCCCGGCCCCCGCGTCCCGGAGCCCCCGGCCGTCGTCCTGCGCGGCGCCGCCGAGCTGGTGGACGCCCTGCCCCACCTGTTGGGCTTCCACCCCGAGGATTCGGTGGTGCTGGTCGCCGTCCACCGGGACGGCGGGCGACTCGGTGGACGGGTGCGGGCGCCCATCCCGGAGTCACCCGTGGACTGGCCCCGGGCGGCCGACGCGGTGGCACGCTGCCTGCTGGAGGGCTCGCGACGGCGGGAGGGGGTGCCCGCCTCGGCGGTGCTCTACCTGTGCCGGGACCCGAGGTCGGGGGAGTCCCCGCGTCAGGTGATGGAACGCCTGCGTCCCTTCGCGACCCTGGTGCGTTCCTCCTGCGACGCGCTGGCGGTGCCGGTGCACGAGGCGCTGTGTCTGTCCGGGGACCGCTACTGGCCCTACACGCGGCCCGCGGCCGTCGCCTGTCCGCCCGAGGGATTGCCCCGCCCCCGACCCGGACACTCCGAGCTGGCCGCCGCCTCGGTCCTGGCGGGTGTGCCCATGCCGCCCACCCTCGGGGAGATGGAGCGCCGCATCGCGCCGGCCCGGGGCGCGGCCGCCGCCGATCAGGTCCGGGCCATGGACGAGGCGCTGGCCGCGCTGGTGCCCCGGGTGCTGGGTGACGGGGCCGACCCCGGGGCGTTGCGGGAGGAGACCGTCGAGTCGGTTCGGCGGTTGGTGGGCCGCTTCCGGCGGGGCGGCACCGAGCCGCGCCGGGGTCCGGTCTCCGCCGCGGACGCGCGCGACGACGCGCTGCTGTCCTCGACGGAGGCGGCGACCCTCCTCCTCGGCCTGCAGGACCGCGAGGCACGGGATGGGGCGGCGCGGTGGCAGGAGGGCCCCGACGGACGGGCCGCCCTGCGGCTGTGGCGGGCGCTCGCGCGTCGCTGCGTGGCGGAGTACCGCGAGCACGCCGCGGCCCCGTTGACCCTCGTGGGGTGGACGGCGTGGTCCCTGGGGGACGCGGTGGAGGCCCGGATCGCGTTGGCGCGGGCACTGGACGCCGATCCGCGGTGCGTCATGGCCGGCCTGTTGTACGCGGCGGTGAACGAGGGGCTGGACCCCGAGCCCCTGCGACGCGCGTTGCGGACGGGGAGGTCGTTCGCGGGGGACTGATTATCGTCAGGCAGACGACTATGATCACGGCATGCCCTACGACCCGTCGGCCTTCCCGCCGTTCGCCGTCACCGTGGACCTGGTCGTGCTCACCGTGCGGCGGCAGGCGTTGTGCGCGCTGGTGGTCCGGCGGGGGGAGCCGCCCCATCGGGGGCGATGGGCCCTCCCGGGCGGGTTCGTCCGGGAGCGGGAGGACCTGGCGGCGGCCGCGGCCCGTGAGTTGGGCGAGGAGACGGGGCTGCGGTCGCGTGAGCCCGGGACCGAACAACCCGGGGTGCACCTGGAACAGTTGGCGACCTACGGGGAACCGGACCGCGACCCCAGGATGCGGGTGGTCAGCGTGGCCCACCTGGTGCTGGCGCCCGATCTGCCGGCCCCCGTGGCCGGTGGCGACGCCGGCAGCGCCCGATGGGCGCCGGTGGCCGATCTCCTTCCGACGGGCCCGCCCCCCGGACCGGACGCGTCCGAGGGCGCGGGGCGCCCGGGGGCGGTCGGGGATCCCGGGGTGCCCCGGGGACCGCTCGCCTTCGACCACGACCGGATCCTCGCCGACGGGGTGGAGCGCGCCCGCTCCAAGCTGGAGTACTCCTCCCTGGCCACCGCCTTCTGTCCCCCCGAGTTCACGGTCGGGGAGTTGCGCCGGGTCTACGAGGTGGTGTGGGGGGTCGCGCTGGATCCGCGCAACTTCCACCGCAAGGTCACCGGCACGCCGGGTTTCCTGGTACCCAGCGGCGGTACCACCACCCGACAGGGCGGGCGTCCCGCCCAACTGTTCCGGGCCGGAGGAGCCACCCTGCTCAACCCGCCCATGCTGAGGCCGGAGGCGTGAGCCCGGCACCCCGGGCGCCCCGGTGGCGGAGGGGACCCACCCGGCCCGCCGCCATTCGGGTGTGATCAACCGACAAGGAGATCGACTTCCCGGCGGTGCACTCTCTCGCCGTTACGGTGTGGTCACCGTGCGCAAGGGCGCGGCGAACCACCACCACGATCGCCGGGGGCAGCGATGATCCAGGCCATCGGACTCACCGGGCCGCTCGGGCGGCGACGCGAGCCCGTCGTGGACGACCTCACCTTCGACGCCCGCCCCGGAGCCGTCACCGTGCTGCTCGGCCCGCCGGGGGCGGGGAAATCCACCGTTCTCCGCCTTCTGCTGGGCCTGGCCCCCCACCGGGGCGCGGCGCTCGTCCGGGGCCGGCCCGTCCGCCGCATCCCGCGTCCGGCGCGGGAGATCGGGGCGCTGCTCGACCGGCCCCGGCCGCATCCCGGCAGGACGGTTCGGGGACATCTGAGGCTCTCCGCCGCAGCGGCCGGGGTGCCCGCGGCCCGGGCCGACGAACTGTTGGAGGCGGTGGGCATGAGCGGCCTCGCCGACCGCAGGGCGGCCACCCTCTCCCAGGGGATGGAACGGCGGCTCGTCCTGGCCACCGCCCTGATCGGTGATCCCCACACCCTGCTGCTGGACGAGCCCGTTCGGGACCTCGACCCCCGGGAGGCGGCCCTGCTCCACGGCCTGGTGCGGGGGTGGGCGGGGG
>NZ_VKHS01000704.1 GCF_014141525.1 Streptomyces calidiresistens | reverse complement strand
GCCCCGAGAGGAACCACCCCATGACCACCGCTCCGCACGCGGCCCGTCCCACCGACCCCGCCCCCGACCCCGGGGTGCGCGACTGCGGCTACGGCGACGAGTTCCGCCACGTGTACGACCGGATCTTCCGCAAGGACGCCTACGCCGATCTCACCGGCCGGGTACTCGCCGGATGGCACCCCGACCCCGCGTCGGGCACCCTCGAACTGGGAGTCGGCACCGGACGCGTCGCCGTGCCGCTCGCCCGCGAACTCGTCCGCGCCGCGACCGCCGACGGCACCGGGGGCGCCGGGGACCTCCCGGGAATCGTCGGCGTGGACTCCTCGCTCACCATGCTCGACGGGCTGCGCGCGGAGATCGACCGCCACCGGCTGCCGATCACCCCCGTGCACGGCGACATCCGTGTCGAGCCGGAGGACGGCCGGCGGTACGGACTGGTGTACTGCGTGTGCGCCACCCTCTCGATGCTGACCCACCCCGACGAGCAGCGGGCCGTGCTCCGCGCCGCCGCCCGGGCCCTGGCCCCCGGCGGCGTGCTGGTGGTGGAGACGGCGCACCCCGGCCACGTGCGCGCCCTGCACGACGGCCGCCGCGACGCCTCCTTCTTCACCCCCTACCCCGAGCCCAACACCGGCCTGTTGACCTGCTCCACCCTGCTGCCCGGGGACCAGCCGCTGTGGCGGGCCTCCCACGTGTGGTTCGAGGGGGACGGCACCTCCCGGGTCGGCACGGAGATCAGCCGGCTGACCGAGCCGGAGGAGGTGGACGCCTACGCCGCGGAGGCCGGGCTGGTCCCGATCGACCGGCGGGCCGACTGGCTCGGCAACCCGCTCGAACCCGCGTCACCGATGTACATCACCCGCTACACGCACGCCGACGGCACCGGGGAGGGCGAGCGCGATGGGGACGCCTGAGACCACGCTGTCCGGGACTCCCGCCGGGGCCCCGGCCGACAGCCCGGCCGACGGCCCCGCCGGCAGCCCGGTCGGCAGCCCGGTCGACGTTCTTCCGCCCCCGTCCGCCCCGGCCTCCACCGTGTGGGCCGTGGCACGCCGGCACCGGGTCCCGCTGATCGCCGGCATCCTGCTCGGCCTGCTCGGCGTGGCCGCCACCCTCAGCCAGCCCCTGGTCATCGGCCGGCTCATCGAGAACGCCGGGGCCGGCCGGGCGCTGACCGGCGTCATCGCCCTGCTGGCCGCCCTCTTCCTCGCCGACGCCGCGCTCTCCGCCGCCCAGTCCTACCTCATCGGCCGGGCCGGGGAGAACATCGTCCGCGACACCCGCACCCGCCTCTCCGAGCGGGTGCTGCGCGCCGACCTCGCCCACCTCCAGGGGCAGCGGATGGGGGACGTGCACACCCGACTGGTGGCCGACACCTCGCTGGTGCGGGTCGCCCTCTCGCACAGCCTCGCCCAACTGGTCATCAACGGTCTGCTCGTCGTCGGCGGCATCGCGCTGATGGCCTGGGTCGATCTCGGCCTGCTGCTCATCACCCTCGGCTGCCTGGGCGCGGCCAGCGCCGTCTCGCTGTGGCTGGCCCGGCGGCTGCGGGTGGAGGCCGTGCGCAACCGCGAGGACACCGGCGAGTTCGGCGCCGACCTCCAGCGGGTGCTGGGCGCGCTGACCACGGTCAAGGCGTCCCGCGCCGAGGGTCGGGAACGCGACCGCCTGGGCGGTCTCGCCGAACGGGCACGGCGCTCGGGTGTCCGAGCCACCGGCTACAGCTCCCTGCTCTCCCCGGCCATGAACGTCGGCCTGCAGATCTCGCTGGCGGCCGTGGTCGGCGCGGGCATGGCCCGGGTGGCCACCGGTTCGTTGAGCCCCGCCGACCTGACCACCTTCGTGATGTACCTGTTCTACCTGGTGTCCCCGCTGGTGCTGTTCTTCCTGTCGATCGGCCAGTTCCAGCAGGGCAGGGCGGCGGTGCAGCGGGTGGACGAACTGGCCGGGCTGCCGCAGGAGGAACGCGGGGAGGAGCCGCCCGCCGCCGGGCCCGCCGCCGGGGAGGCCGGGGACGGACCGACCGGGACACCGGGGGTGGCCGTGGAGTTCCGGGGGGTGCACTTCTCCCACGGTCGCGGCGCCGACGCGCGTCCGGTGCTGCGGGACGTCTCCCTCACCGTTCCCGAGCGGGGCCTGACGGCCGTCGTCGGCCCCTCGGGGGCGGGGAAGACGACCCTCTTCCAACTGGTGGAGCGCTTCCACCGACCCGACGCCGGAACGGTGTTCGTCGACGGCCGGGACATCTCCCGCCTTCCGCTGGACGAACTGCGCGCCCGGGTGGGGTACGTGCAGCAGGACAGCGCGGCGATGCGCGGCACCATCCGGGAGAACCTCGTCTACGCCCGCCCCGACGCGACGCGGGAGGAGGTGACCGAGGCCGTCGCGATGGCCGGCCTGGAGGAGCTGATCGAGCGCCTGCCGCGCGGCCTGGACACCGAACTGGGCGACCAGGGCGTCGGTCTGTCCGGCGGTCAGCGGCAGCGTCTGTGCATCGCCCGCGCGCTGCTCCAGAAGCCGGACGTCATGCTGCTCGACGAGGCCACCTCCCAACTCGACTCCGATGCCGAGCAGGCGTTCCGGCACGCCCTGCGGCGGGTGGCACGGCGGTGCGCCGTGGTGGCCATCGCCCACCGCATCTCCACGGTGGTGGACGCCGAGCGGATCGTCGTCATGGAGGCCGGCCGGGTGCGCGCCGTGGGTGACCACGGCACGCTGATGCGCGAGGACGCGCTCTACCGGCGCCTGGCCGAGGCCCAACTGAGGTCCGGGCCCGGAGAGCCCGACGGCCCCGCCACGACGGGCGTGGACCCGGCACCCGCGGAGGCGTTGGCCCGCTGAACCCGCTGCCCCGTCCCCCCGC
>NZ_VKHS01000703.1 GCF_014141525.1 Streptomyces calidiresistens | reverse complement strand
GGAGCGGGGTGGGAGGAGGGCTCAGCCCTCCGCGGGCACCTCGTGGGTGGCGATCAACCGGGCCCGCCCGATCGCGTGGAACCGCAGCATGAAACCCACCTGCGCGGGGGTCGCCTCCGCGTCGGGGCCCAACTTCTCGGTGTCCACCGCGTAGACCGTGAACACGTACCGGTGCGGTCCGTCCCCCGCGGGCGGGGCGGCACCGCCGAAGCCCCGCGTGCCGTAGTCGTTGCGCACCTGCACCGCCCCGGCGGGCAGCCCCGTTCCGTCCCCGGACCCGGCACCCGCGGCGAGCGAGGTCACCGACGCCGGGATGTCGAAGGCGGACCAGTGCCAGAAGCCGCTCCCCGTCGGGGCGTCGGGGTCGAAGCAGGTCACCGCGAAGCTTTGCGTCCCCTCCGGGAAGCCCTCCCACCGCAACTGCGGGGAGACGTTCCCACCATCCAGGACCTGAGCGGGCTTCAGGGGTTCACCCTCCATCATGTCGTCGCTCACCACGGTGAAGGACGCCACCGGCGGGTGGAAGTCGTGGGGGAGCGGGGGCCGCTTCGTCCGATCCATGCGCAACCTCCTGTGTTCGGCCGGGGAACCCCGTCCACCGGCGCGGAATCCTCGGGTCCGTCGGCCCCGTGACCGGCCGCTCCGCCGCGGTGACAGCATGGGACCGTGAGATCAGGAAGAACGCAGCCCGGGCCCGTGAGCGCGGGCTCCCCCCATTCCCTCGTTTCCCGGCGGGTCACCGTCGGACGGACCCCTTCGTCCCGCTTCCTGCCCCTGTTGCTGGCGGGCATGCTCGCCCTGGTGCTGGCACTGTTGACGGGATGTGGGCCGGAGACGGCTCCCTCGGGATCCGGCGGAGCCGGCCGGGACACCGCCGATCGGACGGTGGGGGCCCCCGACTGGGCCCCGGCCGGCATGGACACGGTGAGGGTCGCCGACCTGCCGCCGGAGGCCCACCGCACCATCGAACTCATCGACGCCGGTGGCCCCTTCCCCTACGACAAGGACGGCAGTCGCTTCGGCAACTACGAGAAACGCCTGCCGATCCGCTCCGATCGCGCCCACTACCGCGAGTACACCGTGGACACCCCGGGTCTGAACCACCGGGGGGCACGGCGCATCGTGACCGGAGGGAACGGCGAGATGTACTACACCGACGATCATTACGAGACATTCCGAGCGGTGATCCGATGACGACCTCCCGCGAACTGCCCGAACCCTTCGGGGAGGGCCTGGCAGCGCTCCTGCGCGGTGACCTCCCGGCGGATCTCCACCGGCTCCCGCCCGGGCCCACCGCCCCGGGCGAACCGTCCCCCTCGACGGAGGCGCGGCACGCCGCCGAGGAGGCCGGGTGGCGGGTCCTGCCGTTCTCCCCACCGGACGGTCCCGCGGCCGAGGGGGAGAACGACGGGGGAGGGATCAAGAGGCTCCTGATCGAGGAGTTCGCCGCGACCTTCGACTTCCCGACGGGCACGGGAAGGAACTGGGACGCGCTCGCGGACCTCCTCACCGATCTGTCCTGGCTCCCACCCGCCCGGGGACGCCTGATGGTGGCACCGCACTGGAGTGCCTGGCGGGCGCGCGACACCGAGGCGGTGGACACGGCCGAGGAGATCCTCCGCGAGGCTGTGGTGCACTGGAGCACGCGGCCGGTGCCGCTCGCCGTATTGCTGGGCTGAGCCCGGGCGGCCCCCGTCCGACGGTGGGGGCCGCCGCGGTGAGGACACCCGCTTTCGGGCTCCCGGGGCCGGGCGGCGGGCCCGGCCGAACGCATCGGGAACGGGGAAGAAGTGGAGCGGGAGAGCGTGGCGCGACCCTACGGAACCACCGGTCGGGACGATGACGGTCACCGGGGTGCCCCGGGCGTTCCTCGATCGGCCCGTCACCGAGGTGGCCCCGCAGCTGCTGGGAGCGGTCCTGGTGCGGAACACCCCGGAAGGGGTGATGGCGGTGCGTCTCACCGAGGTCGAGGCCTACGGCGGAGGTGACGACCCGGGGTCGCACTCGTATCGGGGGCGTACGGCCCGCAACGCCTCGATGTTCGGGCCGCCCGGTCACGCCTACGTGTACTTCACCTATGGGATGTGGCACTGCCTGAACATCGTGTGCGGGCCGGCCGGGCATCCGAGCGGCGTGCTCCTGCGGGCGGGCGAGGTGGTCGAGGGCGAGGACCTCGCCGTCCGTCGGCGTCCCCGGGCCCGCGCCGGTCGTGACCTCGCCAGGGGACCGGCCCGGCTCGCCACGGCTCTCGGGGTGGATCGGGCGCTGGACGGCACGGATGTCTGCGGAGGCGGTGCGGAGGGCGGGGATCCCTCCCCGCTGGAACTGTGGCGGGCACCGGAGCCGCCGGACCCCGACACCGTACGGCGCGGTCCGCGCACGGGGGTGGGGGGAGCGGGGGCCGACCGACCGTGGCGTTTCTGGATCGACGGCGACCCCACGGTCAGCCCCTATCGGGCCCATCAGCCGAGGCGTCGTCCCGGTTCCGGGCGAGGGGTTGACACGGCCCCTCCGAGTCCGTAATGTTGGTCGAGTCGCCTGGAGGCGGCTCCCCGGCGGATCTCTTCGAAGAAGGGTCCGGGAGAGCCTCCGAGGACACCTACCTCACAGGATGAAGACTCCGGATGGAGTCGATTTTCGTGACGCCTCTTTCGGATCGCAAGAGCCGATTTGGGAACACGGGGAAACATCCGCTAGGGTGGGAAACACCGAAGGGAAGCGCCCGGAGGACGAACCGGCCGAATGGCGGGGGGTTTCCGAAGGAAGCGTCCGTTCCTTGAGAACTCAACAGCGTGCCAAAAGTCAACGCCAGATATGTTGATACCCCGTCCATCCGGGTCCCGTGGAGTCTTCCGCGGTGGTTC
>NZ_VKHS01000702.1 GCF_014141525.1 Streptomyces calidiresistens | reverse complement strand
GCTTCGTCGGCAGCGTCAGCTGTGTATAAGAGACAGGTCCAGGGGGAGGTACTCGGGGGTCCATCCGCCGGGGGCGCCGTACCCCATCACCGTGGGGCTGCTGGCGACGATGACGCGGGGGACTCCCAGCCGGACCGCCGCCTGGCATACATTGAAGGCCGCGGAGGTGTTCACCCGGTAGGTCACGGCGTCGGTGCGACCGAAGGGCGTGGCGATGGCGGCCAGGTGGACGATCGCCTCCGGCCGGTACCGGGCGACCACCTCGAAGGCCTCACCGGTGTCGGTGACGTCCGCGGGAAGCACCGCCGCGCACGGTCCCTGGGGGCCCGGCGTCAGGTCCACCCCGATGACCTCGTGGCCACGGGACGCCAACGCGGCGACCACGCTGCGTCCGAATCGGCCGGCACTGCCGGTCACGAGCACCTTCATTGGTCCCGGTTCTCCCATCCACATAACAAGCGGTTGCAGAACCGTGGCGTAACACCGGAGAAACGTCAAGACTTCCTGCGGGTATTGTTTACAACCGTTTGCAGGTTACTGTGGGTGGCGTGAGAGATGACTTCGGCCGCACCCCCGACGGCACCCCGGTCCGGCGACACACCCTGCGGGCCCACGGCATCACCGCCGCGGTGCTCACCTACGGGTGTGTCATCCAATCGCTGCGCGTTCCCGACGCCCGCGGGGACGAGGGCGGTGTCGTCATCGGCCTGGGGTCCATGGAGGACTACGTCGCGCGCAGCCGGTACTTCGGCGCGGTCGTGGGGCGGTACGGCAACCGCATCGCCCGGGCCCGCTTCGCCCTGGACGGCCGTGAGTACCGGCTGCCCCGCAACCACGGCCGCAACGGTCTGCACGGCGGTCCGCAGGGCTTCGACAAGCGGGTCTGGGAGGCGGTCGAGGTCGACGAGTCGCGGATCGTGCTGGAGCGCGTCAGCCCCGACGGGGAGATGGGCTACCCCGGGGAACTGCGGGCCCGGGTGACCTACACCCTGGTGCCCGGCACCGACGGCGGCGAGCTGCGCATCGACTACCACGCGGTGACCGACGCGCCGACACACGTCAACCTCACCAACCACAGCTACTTCAACCTCGCCGGCGGCGGCACCGTGGACGACCACGAGCTCACCCTGGACGCCGACCGGTTCCTGCCGGTGGACGAGGAGTTCATCCCCGACGGGAAACCCGAACCGGTGGCCGACACCCCCTTCGACTTCACCCGGCCCCACCGGATCGGCGAGCGCATCGCCGACGACCACCCGCAACTGAAGGTCGCCGGCGGCTACGACCACTGCTACGTCTTCCGTGCCCCCGCCGGCGACGGCACACCGGTACCGGTGGCCCGGGTCACGGAACCCACCTCCGGCCGTATCATGCTGGTCTCGACCACCGAACCCGGGGTGCAGTTCTACTCGGGGAACATGCTGGCCGACGCCGAGTACGGCAGGGGCAGCGGGCTGTGTCTGGAAACCCAGCACTTCCCCGACTCGCCCAACCGGCCGGACTTCCCCTCCACCGTCCTGCGCCCGGGCGAGGAGTACACATCGACCACGGTTTACCGCTTCACGGCGGGCCGACCGACGGGGGAGGCGGCACAGCAGTGGCCGTAACGATTCGTGACGTCGCGAGGGCCACGGGGGTGCACGTCTCCACCGTCTCGCGCACCTTTTCCGCCCCCAACCTGGTCAGCACCCCCACCCGGGAGCGGGTGATGGCCGTCGCCGCCGAGCTGGGATACCGCCCCAACCGGGCGGCCCGCGCGCTGACCACCGGCCGCACCCACAACCTCGGGCTGATCGTCTCCGACATCGCCAATCCCTTCTTCCCCCCGCTCATCAAGGCCGCCCAGGCCTATGCCAGGGAGCGCGAGTACCACGTCTTCGTGGCCGACACCGACGAGGACCCCCAGGCGGAGGAGGAGCTGATCCGCACCCTCGCCAAGCAGGTGGACGGCGTGGTGCTGGTCGCCCCCCGACTGACCAACCAGGCCATCGAACGGCTGGGGCTGGAACTGCCCTTCGTCGTGGTCAACCGCCGGGTCAAGGGGTTGTCGGCGGTGCTGATGGACATCGGGCACGGCACCGAGCTGGCGGTCGAGCACCTCGCGGGCCTGGGCCACCGCGGCATCGCCCTCCTCGCCGGTCCGCGCGGCTCGTGGAGCAGCGAGCAGATGAAGAGCGCCGCGACGGAGGCGGCCCGGCGCGCCGACCTCCGCCTGACCGTCATCGGTCCGAACGCGCCCACCGAGCGGGGCGGCATCGCCGCGGCGGCGGCGGTCCGCGACAGCGGTGTCACCGCGGTGATCGCCTACAACGACCTGGTGGCCATCGGCCTCATCGAGGGCCTGGGCGAACTGGGCACCGAGGTGCCCGGGGACCTGAGCGTGGTCGGTGTCGACGACACGGTGGCCGGTCGCCTCAACCGCCCCAAGCTGACCACCATCCTCATGCCCACCCCGGCGGCCGGTCGCACCGCCGTCGATCTGCTGCTCCAGGCCGTGGACGAGGACGGCCGGACGGCCGCGCAGGCCACCCTGGCCACCGATCTGGTGGTGCGCGAGTCCACCGCGGCGGCGCCGGGGACGACCGGCGCCTGACCCGGACGACCCGGACGCGGTTCCCACCCGGCGCGAGGGCGTCGCGGACCCCGGGCCGCCCCACCGCCCGGTGGCGCCGGGCACGCGTCCCGTGCCCGGCGAGCGGGGTGGACCACCGGACCGGGGGAGCCCCGCCCGGGAGTTCCGCCCCGGTCCCGGCCCCGTGGGCGCTGTGGTCCCCCGCGTTCGCTCCGGGAGGCGTGGCACGAGCCCTCGCGCGACCCCGGGAGACCCCCGAATGCCGGGCGGGCGAGGGGTGCCGACCCCCGTACCC
>NZ_VKHS01000701.1 GCF_014141525.1 Streptomyces calidiresistens | reverse complement strand
CGCCCGCCCCGCTCGCCCCCGCGGGCTCATCCCCCCGGCGGGGGCGGCCCGGTACTGCCGCGCGACACCAACCGGGCGGGCTCGGTCTCCACCCCGGGCCCCGGGGTGCCCGGCGGACCCCCCTCCTCGATCAGCGTCAACAGGGCGGTCGCCACCCGACCCCCGTAGGCCGCGATGTCCCGGCCCACACAGGTGAGGGCCGGGCGCACCACCCGGGTCAGGGGGGAGTCCTCGCCGGCCACCACCGACAGGTCGGTGGGGACGGAGAGGCCGAGTTCGGCGGCGATCGAGAGGCAGGCGACGGCCGGGATGTCGTGGTCGAAGAGGATCGCGGTGGGGCGGTCGGGAGCGGTCAACAGACTCCGGGTGAGCCGCGAGCCGTCGTCGTCGGGACGGTCGGTGTGCGCGATCCGGGGCGCGGGCAGTCCCAGCTCGGCACAGGCCTCCCCGAGTGCGGCGTCGCGCAGCGCCGTCCGGACCGGGCCCTCGGGGCCCGCCACCCGGGCCAGTCGACGGTGCCCGACATCGGCCAGGTGCCGCACCGCCTCGCGGGTCCCGACCGCTTCGTCCGACCACACCGCCGTCAGCGAGCCCGCCGCCGACGGGTGCCCCGCCACCACGGCGGGCAGGCGCAGCGCCTCCAGCACCGGAACGCGGGGGTCCTCGCGGTGCGGGTCGACCACGATCACCCCGTCCACCCGGTCCTCGGCCCACCAGCGGTGGTGGACCTCCGTCTCCCGCCGGTGGTCGGGGACGATCTGGAGCATCAGGGCGTTGTCCCGTTCGGCGAGGACGGCCTCGATCCCGCCGATCAACTCCATGAGGAACGACTCGACCCCGACCGGGGGCGAGGGGCGGCACATGGCCAGGCCCACGGCCCCGGCGCGGGAGCCGGTGAGGGCCCGGGCCGCGCTGCTGGGGTGCCATCCGAGCTCGGCGGCGATCCGTCGGACGGAGGCCCGGGTGTGCTCGGAGACCCCCGGCCGGCCGTTGAGCGCGTAGGAGACGGCAACCTTGGACACGCCCGCCCGGCGGGCGATGTCGGCGATGGTCGGACGTTTCACCGGGGCTCTCCCATGGTCAACCCGTGTCCTGTGCGGGCAGCTTACCGCCGGCGGTGGTTCCCGGGCCGGGCCCCGGGCGGTCCGGGGTCCCGCCGGCCGGCGTTGACAGGGGCGCGGACGGGAACGTAGCGTCGGGCGACTTAATCGGTTAAGTGAGCGGGGGCGCTTCCCCCTTCCGGAGGCCACGGTGGACACCGCAGGAACGACGGACGCGGAGTACCACGGGACTCCGGCCGGCACCACCGGGACGTCGGCAGACGCCCCGGCGACCGCGACCCGGGGACGTCCCGCGCCCGCCCTCGCCCTCGACATCGGGGGCACCAAGTTCGCCGCCGCGGTCGTGGAATCCGACGGCACGATCACCGCCCGCACCGAGGAACCCCTCACCGGCCCCGGCTCGGCCCCCATGGCGCTGCGCACCGTGATCGCCCGCGTCCTGGACCGCGTCCCCGGCGGCCTGCCCTGCGGGGTGGGCATCGGGTCCGCCGGGCCGCTGGACCCGATCGCGGGCACCGTCAGCCCCGTCAACATCCCCGACTGGCGCGATCACCCGCTGCGCGACGAGGTGGCCGCCATGTTCCCCGGCCGCCCGGTCCGCCTGGCGGGTGACGGTCAGTGCATGGCGCTGGGGGAGTGGTGGCGCGCCCCGGACCGCGACCGGGTGCGCTCCCTGCTCGGCGTCGTCGTCTCCACCGGCGTGGGCGGGGGGCTGGCCCTCGACGGCCGGGCCCACGCCGGGAGCAGCGGGAACGCCGGTCACATCGGGCACACCGTCGTCGACCCCGCCGGCGAGCCCTGCCCCTGCGGGGCCACGGGCTGCGTGGAGACCGTCGCCAGCGGACCCTCCATGGTCCGCCGTGCCCGGGCCGCCGGATGGAGCGGTGCCGACGCCCGCGAACTGGCCGCCGCCGCCCGGGCCGGGGATCCGCGCGCCCTCGCCGCCTTCGACGGGGCGGGGCGGGCCCTGGCCCTGGCCCTGCTCAACACGGTCGCCGTCCTGGACCCCGACCGCGTGGTGATCGGCGGGGGAGTGGCCGCCGCCGGCGGGGTCCTCATGGATCCGTTGTACCGATGGCTGGACGAGCTGGCCGGTCTGCCCTTCCTGCGGGGTCTGCGCCCGCTCCCCACCGCCCTGGGGCGGGACGCGGGGCTGTACGGCGCCGCCGCCCTGATCCACCGGGACCGGCCCGCGGCCTCCCTCACCGCCCCCGACGCCTGAGGGCCGACGGCCCGCCCGCCTCCCGGTGGGGTCCTCGGGCCACCCCACCGGCCAGGCGCCGCCGGCCGGCCTCCATCAGGGCGACCACCGAGGCGTCCGCGACCCCGGCCACCTCCGTGTGGTGGAACCACCGCACGTCCAGGGACTCCTCGCCGCACACCGCCGGGGCGTCCGGCGGGGCCACGGCGAGGTACTGCACGTCCAGGTGCGGGGCGCAGGGGGTGCGATGGCGGTCCAAGCGGACCGGGTCCGGCAGCAGCCGCAGGTCGGGGATGCCCGACTCCTCGGTCGCCTCCCGCAGCGCCGCCGCGGCGAGACCGGTGTCCCCCGGCTCGCAGTGGCCGCCGGTCTGCAACCACATCCGCAGCTTCCGGTGCAGGGTGAGCAGCACCCGGTCCCCCGTGGGGTTCACCACCAGCGCCCCGGCGGTCAGGTGACCGGCCGCGCAGGCGCGCCGCATCGCGTCGGGGTGCGTCCCCAGGTGTTCGAGATAGGCGAGGCGCAGGGCCTCCTGCTCCCCGTCCGGGGCGGGCCAGGCCCCCAGGACCCGCACGGCGTCCTCCCGCAGCGGGTCCCGCCCCCGGTCCCCGCCG
>NZ_VKHS01000700.1 GCF_014141525.1 Streptomyces calidiresistens | reverse complement strand
CCTCCCGCTCGACCCGGAGCCCCCCTCCGCCGCCTCGACGGGGCCCGGCCGGCTCTCCTGGCCCGCCCGGGTGGTGGTCGCCCTCGCCGTCGGACTCATAGCGAGCTTCGCCGCCTGGCACCTGCTGGCGATCTTCCTGTTCGTCGCCCCCTCCAACACCGTCACCAACGAGTACGGCGACACCATCCGCGGCTACGTGAACCCCGAGTTCGAACAGAACTGGAAGCTCTTCGCCCCCAACCCCCTCCAGCGGAACGTGGCCGTGGAGGCCCGGATCGAGACGGTCGCCGAGGACGGCTCGCTCGAGGTGGGGGAGTGGGTGGACCTCTCCGCGATGGACTTCGAGCACATCCGGCACAACCTGCTGCCCAGCCACACCGCGCAGAACGAACTGCGCCGGGCCTGGGACTTCTACACCAACAACCACGACGACGCCGGCAACGCCCAGGGCTCCCGCGCCCACCTCGCCTCCACCTACGTGCACCGCATCGCGCTGCTGAGGCTGAGCGAGGAGACGGACGTCACCGAGGCACGGCGGGTCCAGGTCCGGGGCGTGCTCACCCGGGTCCCCGCCCCGCCGTGGAGCGCGGAGAACATCGACACCTCCCCCTCCTACACCGAGCTGGACTGGCGCACCGTCCTCCCCGAGGACCTGCCCGGCGGCGCCCTCGCACCCGAGGAGTCCTCGTGACCGACGACGCACGGACCCCCGGGCGGGACGACCGCCCCGCCGACGTCCCCGTCGGCACCCCGGTCGATCCCCCCGTCGACGCCCCGGCCGACACGACGGCCGGGACCGCGACCCGGGCCGTGCCGGTGCCCCGCCGCTCCCGCCCCGCCGACGGTGAGCCGCCCAACCCCCTGGCCGGGATGGGCGACCGCCTCGACGCGGCACTGGGGCGCGGCATCGACCACGTCACCCGCCGCGCCCTGGGCCCCTACCAGACGGCGATCGTGCGCATCGGCTTCGCCTTCACGTGGTTGTTCTTCCTGATCCGGGAGATCCCCCACCGGCACGAGCTGTACGGGCCCGACAGCCCGTGGGGCTTCGACCTCGCCGAACAGCTCATCGCCGAGAACAAGGCGTTCACCGTCCTGCTGTGGACGGACTCGGTGACCTGGTTCGAGATCGTCTACGCCTTCTCGGCGCTGGCGAGCATCGGTCTGCTGCTGGGCTGGCGCACCCGCACCATGTCCGTGCTCTTCATGATCGGCGTGCTCTCGCTGCAGAACCGCAGCGTGTTCATGGGCGACGGCGGGGACAACGTCGTCCACCTCATGGCGATCTACCTGGTGCTGACCCGCTGCGGACAGGTGTGGTCCCTGGACGCCCGGCGGCGGGCCCGGGGGACAGCCGATCCCCGCGACCCGGTCGGCATGGTGCTGTGGGCGGCCTGCGGCGCGGCGCTCGCGGTCACCACCGCCACCGGCCTGCTGGGCGGGCCGATCTGGCTGCTGTGCCTGTGGGGGCTGTGGGCGATCCACGGCCTGTGGTGGGTGCTGAGCCGCCCGGCCGCCCGCCCCGGCGAGCCGCGCGTGGTCTGCGACATGATCGCCAACGTCGCGCACAACGCGGCACTGCTGGTGATCATGGTCGAGGTCTGCATCATCTACTCGACCGCCGGCTGGTACAAGATCCAGGGCTCGCGCTGGCAGGACGGCACCGCCGTCTACTACCCGATGAACCTGGACTACTTCACGCCGTTCCCCGAGGTCTCCTCGATCCTGGTGGGCAACGCCCTGCTGGTGATGATCCTGACCTACGGCACGGTGTTCGTGCAGGTCGCCTTCCCGTTCGCGCTGCTCAACCGGCGGGCGAAGAACATCCTGCTCGCCATCATGATCGGTGAGCACATCGGCATCGCGATCCTGCTCGGGCTGCCCTTCTTCTCCATGGCGATGATCGCGATGGACATCGTCTTCCTGCCCACGGCCTTCCTGCTGTGGATCGGCTCGCGGGCGCGCCGGCTGACCGAGCCGGTGCGCCGGCTCGGCCGCCGGACCGGCGGCCCGGGCAAGCCGGGGGCCGCCCCCGTCGGCCCGGGCGGGCCACGGGTCCCCGCCCCCGCCACGGGGGAGCGGCCCCCGGGGGTCGGCGGCGCCGGGGACGCGACCGGGGAGAGCGGTGAACCGACCGACACCGGGGACCGGGTCCCCGTCGGGGCCTCCGCCCCGAGGGCGGGAGCCGGCGCCGACGGGCCGGCCGAGGCGGGGGTGCGGGCCGGGGAGAACGGCTCGCTCCCGTCCCCGACGACCTCCGGAGCCGGCGGGGCGGGCCCGGCAGCCGTGGGGGGAACGGGCGCGGAGCCCGAGGCCGAGGACCCGGGGCGCGGCGCCGCTCCGGCCGAGCGTCGCTGATCGAGGGGTGATCCGGCGGCGGGCGACCGCCGCCGGCACCGGGCCGGTCCGGGTGTTCCGGGCCGGGTGTTCCGGTCCGGGTGTTCCGGGCCGGGCGACCGCCCCCGGGTTCCCGCCGGGGGTGCTTCGCCCCCGGGTCACCCCTGCCGGACACCGCCGGCATCCCCGCCCGGGGCGGGGGACGCCGGCCCGGGGCCGGCATCCTGGTGCGGCCCCGCCTCACCGCCTCCCCCGGACGGTCCGCACCCGAATGATTCACGTGAAACATCCCGCCCCCGGGCCGGCCGGTGAGCCCGCCCCGGTGCTGCTGGACGGCTTCCACGCACTCAAGCACGCCCTGCGCTTCGGCGCCGAGGTGCGCGCGGCCGTGGCCGCCGACCGCCGGGCGGCCCTCGACCTGGCCGCCGAGTTGGCCCCCGACCTGCGCGACCGGCTCGCCGACCTGCTGGTCGAGGGGGACCCCGCGGCCCTGGGCGGTCCCGCCGGCCGTGCCCACCCCACCGGGGTCGCGGCCCTCGCCGTGCC